>JANLQC010000667.1:0-2437 GCA_031367575.1 Betaproteobacteria bacterium
GAATCGCGTGGCGTGGTGCCGTTGATAAATGGAAGCATGTTGAAGAACACGTTGAACGCCGGCCCTTTGTAGCCGCGCGAACCGGTCGCGTACAACATCGTGTCCTTGTTCAACTCGAATTGCGGTCCGATGCGGCCGGAAACGCCATTTTCGCTGGTGGAACCATTGCTGGACGTGGCCGGTTGCACACCGGCCATTGCCGCAGCCTGCGTTGAAGTGCGCGCATGGTAATACGACAGATCATCGGTGGTATAGCGCAATCCGGCGATACCGCGAAATTGGCTGCTGAAATTGAACGTGCTCTCACCGAACAGCGATGTGCTTTTGCTGCGGATGCCATAGTTGGCAATGCCGGTATCGAACGTCGTGGTCGCGGTCGTGCATGGCACCAAACCGGAGGGCAGCGCCGCCGCCGCGCTGGAAAGGCAACGCGTCACGTCGCGCTGATAGCGTTCGTCATTCTTGGCATTCATGTAGAAAACGCCGGCAACATAGTCAAAAAACCGGCCCTTGGGAGACGCGACGCGGATTTCCTGGGTGGTCTGATTGAAATCGAGATTGCCGGTGTCGGCCTGCTGAACAAACTGCCGGTAAACCGTCGACAGGCGATCCTGATCCTGAAACTGATTGTTTTCCCATTTGCGGTAAGCGGTGATGGACGTCCAGGTATGCGAACCGACCGTCCAGTCGATCTGTGCGGACAACCCGGAGTTGGTATCGGCTACTCGCGTTTCCATTTCGCTGTTGATGCGGCGGTTATCGGCCGAAGCGATGACGGGCAGGATCGCGGCCGCAAACAGCGGGTTCGCGGTCACAACGCCGAGTGGATAGGACGTCAGGGTGGTGCCAACGACGACACCCTGCGGGCCGTTGTCGCGCGCTTTCATGTAGTCGGCAATGACGGTGAGTTTCACATCCTTGTTCGGCGTAAATTCGATTCTGCCGCGTCCGCCGTCGCGCTTGTAGCCGTTGACCTTGCTGCCATTGAAAACGTTGGTCACGTTGCCGTCGTAATCACCATGCAGCAGCGAAACAGAACCGCGCACGGTCGCGGGCTGAAGTTCGCCTGACGCGCCCAATCGCAGCCGCTTTTCATTGCCTTGAAAGTAAGACACATCGATGTAGCGCTGGGTATCGCTTGAGGGCGCCTTGCTGATGATATTGATCACGCCAGCCGACGCATTCTTGCCGAACAAGGTTCCTTGCGGGCCGCGCAGGACTTCGACGCGGTCGATATCCACCAGATCAAGCGTCGCCTGGCCCGGGCGGGCTGTGACCACGCCGTCGATGACGGTCGAGACGGTGGGCTCGACACCGGGGGACGTGGTGATGGTGCCGACGCCGCGAATGAACAACGACGTATCCTTGTTTGACGCACCGGTACGGAAATTGACCGTCGGCGTTTGGGTGGTGATTGCGCCCAGCGTATTGAGGTTGCTTTGCTCGAGTTGTTCGCCGCCAAGAACCGTGATGGCGATCGGCACCGACTGCAGCGGCTCGCTGCGTTTGGTGGCGGTGACAGTGATGGTGTCAAGTTTGTCGGACGCCTCCGCCTTGGCTGCCGATACCGGTGTTTGTTGCGCATGAACCGCGCCGGCCACCAATGCCGCAATCATGGAGACGGCGGGCAGCAGCGCACGGCGCGCATCCACAGGCCTGTTCATTTTTCTGGCGTCTTTCATGCATTTCTCCTGGTCCATGATTATTGTTGAGCCATTGCGCCGCCGGACATGCGACACAATGACTTAATGGCGAACTGTTGCCCTTGCAGTTCCAAAAGGGAACACGGAACACCCGATGAGAACTGTATTGGCGGCTTTTGCCAAAGTCAAGTAGGTCATCTATATGAGTTGATTAACCTCGCGTTTTTTGGCATTTTTGCAACAATGGCGAACAAAATTTGCTGCACCGCAGCGAGCATTCACGTTGCCCTCTCGCAAAGGGATCGGCCGCCCGTTGCCGCACGTTCAAGCCGGGACGTGGCAAACTGCCACGTTGCAATGACAAACGTTTTGACTGGAACCATTTGATGCCGCAACCCGCATTCACCGGCGTAATCCCGATTCTCGCCACACCGTTCAACGAGGACGAAAGTCTCGATATGACCTCATGGCGGCGGATGATTGAGTTCATGGTTGAACTCGGCGTCGATGGCATCACGATTCTCGGCGTGCTCGGCGAATCCAATCGGCTGAATGATCACGAACGCGAGGCAATGGTCAAGGCGGCCGTCGCCACGGTGAACAAGCGCATCCCCGTTATCGTCGGCGCAAGCCATAGCGGCAGCGCGGCGGCGGGGTTTCTTGCGCGCATGGCCGAAGACTTGGGTGCCGACGCGGTGATGATCGCACCTGCCCGTGAAGCGGTGCCCAGCGATGAGCGCGTCATCGAGGTTTACCAGCGGATCGCCGCCGCCAGCAAGCTACCCATCGTGTTG
>JANLQC010000680.1:0-2613 GCA_031367575.1 Betaproteobacteria bacterium
GTAAACGTATTTCAGTTTTTCGTCAGCCGCTACTTGCAGAAACAGTGCGTGATGCAATTGCAGCGTGACATCCGAATCTTCCGCCGAATAATTGGTCGCGGTGTCGATCGACACCTGATCGAAACTGATCTGCGAGGCACCCTTGCCGGCGATATCCTCAAATGAAATCGTGTCGGTCGCACCCAAATGCCGCGTCGCGAGCGAGGTCATGTCGTGGCGCTGATGGCTTTCCAGCACGTAGGATTGCAGCAGCGTGTCGTGCTGGTAGCCCTTTACGTTGATGCCATGGTTGGCGAAAACGTGCAGATCGTATTTGATGTTCTGGCCGAGTTTTTTCTTGTCCGCATTTTCCAGCCATGGGCGCAGCGTGGCGATCGATTGATCGAAATCGAGCTGGTCGGGCGCGCCGGGGTAGATGTGCCGCAGGGGCAGATACGCGCCCTCGCCCGCGATGACCGCGAATGAAAGGCCGACGATTTGCGCGGTCATCGGGTCAAGGCTGGTGGTTTCAGTGTCGAGCGCGGCAAGTTCGGTGGTGTTGAGTTTTTCGAGCCACGCGGAGAGTTGCGCAGCGGTGGAGATGGTTTCATATTTTCGGGTGTTGATGAATGTGGCACCCCCGTTCCCACCTTCGGCAGCGCCTCCCGCGCTAACGAGGGGTGATCCTGCGGACCATCTCGCGGCACCGCTGTCCTTTTCGGCTTGCTTGAACACCGTGGCTTCCGCTCTCCCGCCTTCGGACCCCTCGGCCGTAAACGGCAGAGGGGAATTCGCGCTGGGTTTATGCAATGCCGCGCGCATCCCCTTGAACCCGAAACTCTCATACAACTTGTCGAGCTTCGCGATATCACGTTCTTTATGATCAATGGTGTCGAAATCAAACGCCAGCGGCACATCGCATTTCACCGTCACCAGCACCCGACCGGTCGGCAGCCAATCGAGTGCCTTCCTTAAATTTTCACCGACCACGCCCTTGATGTTGGCCGCGTTCGCCATCACACCATCGAGCGAGCCATATTCCGCAATCCATTTCGCCGCCGTTTTCGGGCCGACTTTTTCCACGCCGGGACCGTTGTCAACCGTGTCGCCCATCAGCGCCAGATAATCGATGATCCGATTGGGCGGCACGCCGAATTTTTCGGTGATACCTTGTACCCCCAATTTTTCGTTCGACATGGTGTTGTACCAAAGCACACCATCCTCGATCAATTGCGCGAGATCTTTGTCGCCGGTGGAAATGATGGTATCCACGCCGCGCGCGTGCGCATGTTTGGTGAGCGTGCCGATCACGTCGTCGGCTTCCATGCCCGCCACTTCGATGCACGGCCAGCCGAGCGCTTCGGCGACTTCGCGGATCGGCGCGATTTGTTTGCCCAAATCCTCCGGCATCTTTTCGCGGTTGGCTTTGTACTCCGGGTAGATGTCATCGCGAAAGGTTTTGCCGCGGGGATCGAATACGCAGGCGCTATAATCGGCAGGGTATTCATCGCGAAGTTTATTGAGCATGTTGGCCACGCCGAATATCGCGCCGGTCGGCTCGCCGGTCGGCGAGCGAAAATCCGGCATGGCATGAAATGCGCGATAGAAATAGCTGGAAATATCGACAAGCAGCAGGCGCGGCTTGGGTTTTTCGACGGGTGGATTGGCGCTCATGGGAGGCAGGTCAGTTGAAGCAAGAAAAAAGCAGCCGCATTGGCAACGAAAGCATCGATAGCGGGGCCACGGTGTTGAAAATACCGAAGCTGGCTGACCCGGAACTGCAACAACAATCGCTGACCGCCGCGCGCGATTCGTGGTGGATGTTCAACATTATCGCCGAAATGGTCACGGCGGCGGACAAGCTGGCGGCGGTCGCGCCGGCCGTCGCCATCTTCGGCAGCGCGCGCATGAAAGAGGGCCACCCGTACTACACACTGACCGAACAAATCGCCCGCAAACTCTCGGATTCCGGTTTTTCGGTGGTGTCCGGTGGTGGCCCGGGATTGATGGAGGCGGCCAACAAAGGCGCGCTGGCCGGCAAGAGTTCCAGTGTTGGTTTAAATATTTTGTTGCCGTTCGAAAAAGGCGGCAATGGGTTTCAGGATGTATCGCTCACGTTCCAGCATTTTTTCGCGCGCAAGGTCATGTTTGTGAAAAGTGCCGGTGCCTATGTGGTCATGCCCGGCGGGTTCGGTACACTTGATGAACTGACCGAGGCGCTCACGCTGATTCAAACCGGAAAAATCCGCCGCATTCCGATCATTCTTGTTGGCAGCAAATTTTGGAAGGGGCTGGTTGATTGGATCGCCACCACGATGGTGGATGAAGTCGTCATCAATGCGGCCGACCTCGATCTGTTCAAAATCATCGATGATCCCCAACAAGTGGTTGATGCGATATTCGAGCACTACGCCAATCGGAGTTTTATGCCGAACCCCGGCGAACGCGCCCTGGAAATGAGCTTATGAAAATGCGCACTTTTATCCTTGCCCTCATGGTATTTTTTTGTCTCCCGGCACATGCCCAAAGTCAGGCACGCCCGCGTCCCAAGGACGTGCAGCTGATCGAAAATCTGGCAACGCCGCCGCAGGTAAAGGATCAAAAGGACAAAAAGGACGACAAAAAGGACGACAA
>JANLQC010000692.1:0-2294 GCA_031367575.1 Betaproteobacteria bacterium
GCAATTGGTCAAACAGGTCGACCTCGTTTCCGGCACATCGCACAAACGCGGTGAGCCGCCAACTCAAATCGGCCGCGGCGATTTTGACCGCGGCGTTTTTAAGTTCCGGCTGGCGTGAATGCAAATCGAATGCCGGCAACGTCAGCGTATTGACGCCGGCACTGTCGCGGCCACCGAGGAATCGCTTGCCCCAATGCATCGCCAGATAAACCTGACCCGAGCGCATCGCTTCGTCGGCGCAGGCCTGCACAAACAAAACGCCGCGCCGCGATTCAACTTTCAACAACTCGCCATCTTTCAGTCCGCGCCGCGCGAGGTCGTCGGCATTGACCGACAAACGGGGTTCCGGATCGTGGCCAAACAGGCGCGCGACATTGCCGGTGCGGCTCATGCCGTGCCAGTGGTCGCGCAGCCGCCCGGTGTTCAACCGCAGCGGATAGCGTGCATCGGTTTTCTCGGCAACAACCTGATAGCGCTCGGTGTAAAACTGCGCTTTGCCGCTGGCGGTAAAAAATTTTCCGTCTTCATAGAGCCGGGTTTTTCCGGCAGTGGATCCTTCCGGCAGCGGCCATTGCTGCGGCCCTTGTTCGTCCAGCATCGGGTAGCTCAATCCGGTGATATCCAGATCGCGTCCGCGCGTCAATTCGCGATGTTCGTTCCACACCGCCTCCGGCGACGCGAATGGGAACAGGGTCGGCTTTCCCGGCCGCAATTTTTTTTCAAGCCGCCGCGCAAAATCGCACACGATTTCCCAATCGTGGCGCGCCTCGGCCGGGCTTGCGACTGCCGCGCGCACGCGCGAAATGCGCCGCTCGGAGTTGGTCACGGTGCCGTCTTTTTCGCCCCAACTGGTGGCAGGCAGCAACACATCGGCGAACGCCGCGGTCTCGGTGTTGCGGTACGCGTCCTGCAACACCACCAGTTCGGCCGCATTCAGCGCCTCATGCACCATCGAAAGATCGGGCAACGATTGCGCGGGATTGGTACAGGCGATCCACAGCAGTTTGATTTCGCCTTGGCGCACCGCATCGAACATTTCAACCGCCGTCTTGCCGCGCGTGGGCGAGATGCGATCCACGCCCCACAGCACTTCCATTTCCGCGCGATGCGCGGCGTTAGTAATATCGCGATGCGCCGCGAGCGTGGTGGCCAGCCCGCCGACTTCGCGCCCGCCCATCGCGTTGGGTTGGCCGGTCAAGCTGAACGGCCCCGCGCCGGGCTTGCCTATTTGGCCGGTGGCAAGATGCAAATTGATGAGCCCGGCGTTTTTTGCCGTGCCGGAAGTCGATTGATTGAGGCCCTGGCAATACAGGGACAACGTGGCGGGAGAGCGTGCAAACCAGCGTGCGGCGGTGACGATATCATCCGCGCCGCGTCTGGCGTCGAGGCCGCAAACATCAGTGGCGACCGACGGGTTCATTTCGCGCACCAAGGTGCGCAATGCCTCGAAGCCCTCGGTATGCGCCTCGATGTAGGCGCGATCAATCCACTCCTCCCACAGCATCACGTGCAGCATCGCGTGATACAGCGCGACATCGGTGCCCGGCAGAATGGCCAGATGCAAATCGGCGTACGCGGCGGTTTCGGTTTTGCGCGGATCGACAACGATGATTTTCAGTTCGGGATTTTTTTCACGTGCCGCCTCGATGCGGCGAAACAGGATCGGGTGCGCGTACGCGGTGTTGGAACCGGCAATGAACAGGCAGCTCGCGTGATCAATATCTTCATAGCTGCACGGCGGCGCATCGACGCCCAGCGTTTTTTGATAGCCGGTCACGGCGGACGACATGCACAACCGCGAATTGGTGTCGATGTTGTTGGTGCCGATCAGGCCTTTGGCGAGTTTGTTGAAGACGTAGTAATCCTCGGTCAGCAGTTGGCCGGAGACGTAGAAACCGACGCTGTTGGGGCCGTATTCCTGAATGGTGGACGCGAAGCGATCGGCGAGATGATCGAGCGTGGTGTGCCATTGACCGCGTGCGCGTGCG
Organism: Betaproteobacteria bacterium; assembly: GCA_031367575.1. Taxonomy (GTDB): domain Bacteria; phylum Pseudomonadota; class Gammaproteobacteria; order Burkholderiales; family Usitatibacteraceae; genus UKL13-2. Next base: position 1,989 of record JANLQC010000692.1, read on the forward strand.
CGATCGCGCTGCGTGCGCATTTCCGGGTGTCGCGCGCGACCGGAAAGTGCCGACGGTGTCATGGTAAGCGCCAGCGTGGTGCCTTTGGTGCAGAGCTTGCCGAAATTTGCCGGGTGATCCGGGTCGCCGCGCACCTCGGAGATGCGTTCACCGTCGCCGTCGATGATCACGCCGCAGCCGGTACCGCAATAGCAGCAGGTGGATTTGGTTTCTCTTCGGACGATTTCGCGTGGATCAACCACCGCAAATCCCCACGCTCACTCTGCCGCGCATGCCATCACCACCATCTCACCCGACCACGGATCG
>JANLQC010000001.1:0-1545 GCA_031367575.1 Betaproteobacteria bacterium
CGATCCGTGGCGGGTGCTATTGATGCTGGCGCTGGGCAAATGCGCGCGCTACCTCGCGCTCGCGTTTGGCTGGTCGTGGATTGCGGCGGCGTGGATTTCGTAGTCCGCGTTCGCCGCCATTGCTTTCACCGCCGCTGGCCGATCGAGAAAAACGCCGATCAAATCATCGCGGCCGCGGCCAACAGCCGCGCACGCATTTTTTCGTCCGGCATTCTGCCGCCGCCCGCCGCCATGTTGTCGCGCAGATGTTCGAGCTTTGCGGTCGCCGGAATCGCGCACGTCACGGCCGGATGCGACACCACGAACTTCAACAGTAACTGCGCCCAACTGTTGCAATCCATTTCCGCCGCCCATGTTGGCAGCGGCATTGCAGCCAAGCGGCGGATCAGGCCACCGCCGGCAAAGGGCCGATTGACGATAACGGCGATGCCGCGCTCGCGCGCCATCGGCAGCAAACGCTGTTCGGCTTCGCGTTCGCCGACCGAATAATTGATTTGCAGAAAATCAAGCGTGTGCGCCTCGATCGCCTTGGCAACGGCGTCATAGGCACTTGGCGTGTAATGGGTCACACCGACATAGCGCACCCGGCCGTGCCGCTTCCATTCGGCGAGCGTGCGTAACTGCGTTTCCATATCGAGCAGGTTATGCACTTGCATCAGGTCGATTGCGTTCGCGCCGAGCGTCGTGTTGAGCTTCGCGCCGAGCTTTGCACCGAGCTTGGCATTAAGTTTTGCCGCCGAATCCTCCATCTGCGCAATGCCGGCCGCCTTGCCGCTGGTCCAGACTTTGGTGGCGACAAACAGTTTTTCGCGGATACCCATTTTTGCAATCAATTCGCCCGCCACCGTTTCGGCGCGGCCATACATCGGCGATGAATCGATCAAACTGCCGCCGAGCATCACAAACTCGCGCAACACGCTTTCGAGCGGTGCCCTTGCGGCCGGTTCCGGGCCAACATCGAACGTTTGCCAGGTACCGAGGCCGATCACCGGGATACGCTCGCCACTGGACGGGATGGGTCTGGTGGTCATGGTTTGGGAATTGGTTGCGTCCGCATGAACGGGTGACGATGAAATTGCCATCAGTGGCAGCGCCCCCGCCGCCGCGCCAAATAGTTTTATTGCCTCGCGTCGCTCCATGATTTTCTCCGCCAAAGGAACCATCGTGCTGACCACCTCGATTGAACCATCACGCCTTCCGCCGCCCAAGACGGCGCCATGCCACCCGCGCCGTCAATGGCGGAACGCCCAGCACCAGCGCCCAGCCCAGCACCAGCACCAGCGTCTCGAAAGATCGCGGCAACAGGCCGCCATGCGGCCCGGCGAGGACGAGAACAAGCGCGATTGCCACCGCAACCATCAGCACCAGCGTGACAAAAAATACCATCGCGGTCAGGAAAATTTTCATTTCGCACTATCGTTGGAAGTTTCTTGGGAGCTTCCATTTACCCTGTCGTACCGGCGAACAACCACAAGGGTTGCGCCGGGCCGGTACCCAAGTTTCGCAAGTCGCGGATATGTTGACAATATTGGGCCCCGGCCTTTG
>JANLQC010000006.1:0-5309 GCA_031367575.1 Betaproteobacteria bacterium
GATGCGTACCTGCTTGGTCTGGACATTGGCGTCCACCGTGGCACCGGGGTCGAGGCCTTTCACGACGCGCGTGATGCTGGCCACGCAGCCGCCGCAGGTCATATCGTTGATGGTGAATTCAATCATGGGGTACTCCCGAAGAGATTAACTGAAACGCAAGGCTTGCTCTGAACATATGTGGGGCCAAATCGGCAAACTCCAATAGCGGCGCGCTTCACAGGCCGAAATCGCCCCGAAAGGCGCGCCAAATGGCGGTCTGCACAGGCGGGCAAGCAACCCATGAATTCACTGATTTCCATTCAGCGACCATTACGTTTTGCCTCTAATCAACGATCGCTGACGGCCCGGCGCGACGGCGTGAATATGGAACCATTGAATTCATCGCCGCGCCAAGAATTCGGCCACCGCTTCCCAACCGGGCGTGTGATCGGCAAATTTCTTGATGATGATCAGCAGTGGAACCGCCAGCAACATGCCGCCCACGCCCCACAGCCATCCCCAGAACAGCAGTGCAACGAAGACGATGGTGTGATTAAGTTCGAGGCGTTTGCCCACCAGCACCGGATTGATCAACTGGCCTTCGACAAAGGTAATGCCAACAAAGCTCGCCACCAACAGCAGCGCCTGACTGAACGAATCGGTAAACGCCATCCCCGCCAGCAACAGCAAAATGGCACTGACACTGGCACCGATGTACGGAATGAAATTGAGCAGCGCGACCAGCGCACCCCAGAACCACGGCATCGGCAAACCGAACGCCCAGGTGAGCAGGGTCACCGTCACCCCCAGCGCCAAATTGATCATGCTCACACTGGCGAAATACATCCCCACTTCCTGCTGCACGGTACGCACCACTTTCACTGCGCGCACTTTGTCGCGAATGGTGGGAAGGATGCGTACCAGCTTGGTCAAGAAAAGATCGCCGGATGACAACAGAAAATACGCGAGCAGGCTCGCGCTGATGGTGGAAATAATGAATGTCGGTGCCGCTTTCAGGAAGTCTCCCGTGAGCGTCATTCCCTTTGCTGCGGCCTGATTGGACAGCTCCGCACTGTTGCGCGGCGAGAGCCAGTTGCCCAGGCGAAAGCTGCGCACCCAGTCGAGCAGGTGGCCGAGCAGCGTTTGCACCTGTACCGGCAGCTCGGCCAAAACGTCGCGGGCCGGCAACACCAGCAATTCGATCACCAGCACCAACAGGCCCAGCATCGCCGCCATCACCAGCGCCGCGCCGATTGGCTCGGGAATATGCAGGCGCGACAGTTTCTCGACCAGCGGTGCCAGCATTACCGCCATGATCATGCCAAACAGAATCGGCATCAGAATGGCGCTGCCGAAATACAGCGCCGCGATCAGCGCCATCACGAACAGGCCGACGACCGGCAAGGTCCCGCGCGAGCGCGGGCGCGCCACCGCCACTGGCGGCGGGTCAACGATATTCGCCGCGTGCGTTTCTTGTGCCGCCGGTTTCACGCCGGACGCAATGACCGCGACTGCAACCGCCTCCGGGTGGACAATCGCAAGCGGTGGGGCAGGCGCGGATTGTGTCAGGTCAATGCCCGGCATCGAGCAGGCTCGCCAAATCGTCGGCGTGTTCTTCCTCAACGGACAAAATCCATTCGATCAGGCGTCGCGTGGTGCTGTCGTCGTCGCCGATGGCGAAAATCATTTCCTTGTAGCTATCGATGGCAATGCGTTCGGCGATCAGATCTTCCTTGACCATATCCATCAGCGATTTGCCGGGAACATATTCGGCGTGGCTACGCTTGGTGAGCGTGTCGGGTGAAAAATCGGGTGCCCCACCGAGCTGCACAATGCGTTTGGCAATTGCGTCGGCGTGTTCCTCTTCCTCGGTGGCATGTTCCAGAAATTCGGCGGCGATCGCTTCCGCATGCACGCCGGTCGCCATGAAGAAATGCCGCTTGTAGCGCAGCATGCAAACAATTTCGGTCGCCAGTGCATCGTTGAGCATCTTTACGATATGGCTGCGGTCGGCGCTGTAGCCGGCCGTGACCGCACCCTCGTCGATTTTTTTTCGGGCGCTGGCGCGCAATTCGGCGGTGCTGCTCATCGCGGGCGAGTTTGAGGCGGGTTTGTTGCGTGTCGCAGTTGCGTTCATGGCGGCCAGCCTTAGTTGAGTGGGGAGGGAGTGGTTGACATTGCATTCAATGTCAAGGGCGGAATCGGCGAACCAGACGAACGATTTTCGACTGGAACAAAGAACGCCCCGACCTTTCGCAGCGTGCGCACGGTTGAAAGCATGCTGATCGCAAATGTGATCAGGCGACTGCCGCGCGCGATGCGCGAAGTCGCGTTGAAACTCCAGATCACGCCGGCCGCAACCAGCGAGGCCTTCAACACCTTGAAGCTGGTGAGAATGGTGCGGCGGGTGCGCTCGGTTACTTGCAAATCGACGCCGATCTTCCGCCCCAACGCGGCCGTTTCGTTGCGGGCAATTGGAATGCGGCGAAGCAATTCGAGCCGACGCACGGCGAGCGCAGGCCGCTTGGCCGGCGCGAGATTGTTTGGAGCAGGCAGATTCATGATTGCGGCGGCAACGTTGGTGCCAGCATGTCAGCGTCGCGCCGGAGTTCACCCGCGCTGGTTTTGAACAGTGTCGTTGAACTACGCAACTGGGCAGACAAATACATTCCGCCCGCGCCGGTCAGTAGCAGAAACGTACCCGCCAGCGATAGGGCAACGGTCACCCGGCTGGGCGTATCCCAATAGATCGCGAGAATCACCAGTGCCAGCAACACCAGACTGACGATCAGCAGAGCACTGACCAGCGCGGCACTGATCGCGAGCCGGATCAGGCGCGATTTTTCTTCCTGCACTTCGATTGACAGCAGCTCAACGCGCATCGCGACATGCGAGAGTACGGATGTGCCAAGCTGACGCAGATGCGTCAGCAACCCCTCGGTTGCCGACGCCGGTGCCGCGCCGGACATCGTGTCCGACGACATGGTCAGCTTTCGCGACGGGTCGTGATCAGCATGCCCAACAGCAAGCCAACGCTTCCCGCGACGGCGATGGAAGTCCACGGATTGCCATGTACATATTCATCGGTCACGGTGGCGGCACGCTTGGCCTGCGCAACGGTTGCATCCTGAAGTTCGCAATAACGCGCCTTGGCAGTGGCGAGCTGAATCTTGAATTGGTCGCGTGCGGCGGATAGTGCCTGATCGCCGCCATTGGTGGCACTCTTGAACAGGGCTTCGCCTTCGGATATCAGCGACTTGAAATCACTGACGATTTGATCCTTTGATTCGACCAGACCCTGCGCTTTGGCGGTGATGCGTTCGAGGCCATCCGCGCCGTTGGACGAAACATTCATTGTGTTGGGATTCATGTTGATTTCCTTCTGGGTTGGTGGAAAATGAGTGGAAAATGTGTCGAATATGGGTACAACACCGGTGAAAAAACTAGTTGCTGCGCCTCATCAATCCGGCGATCAGGCTGACCAGAAACAACACCAGGAAGATAAAGAAAAGTACTTGCGCGATACTGGAGGCACCGGCGGCGATGCCACCGAAACCCATCAGTCCGGCGACGATGGCAATGATGAAAAAAACAGCGGCGTAGTAAAGCATGGTGAATCTCCTTCTGTCGGGTAAGAAACGACAAACACCGCATTGGGACAGGTTGATTTCATATTGCGGTGGCGTTAAAAGCAGATTACGCGGGTCGCCACGGAGATCGCATCGGACAACCGGTGAACGCCGCGTAGGACGGGCGCTCATTCATGCGTGATTCACGGATGCGCTGGCGCGCACGTTGCGTGCGCATGCATTGTGATGCGACGCCGAAGTCGATTTGCGGCGTGGCGCGACTGACAAAAAAAATCCACCCGGTCAGGAGTGGATAATTTGGAATTCGATATTTCCATGTCGGGACACTAGTGTATCCGCATCGCCTGCAATGTCGTCCGCACGTCGTCGTAATCGGCCGATTTGTCGAAGAAATAGTCCGCGCCAAGTGTCATCGCGCGCTTTCTGATTTCCGGAAAGGGATGATTGGTGAACACGATGATTTTGGGTTCCGGGCTTAGATGCGCCTTGCGCAGCTTTTCAATGACGCCCATACCGCTGCCTTCGCGCAGCTTCAGATCCACGATTACTGCGTCGGCGGGATTGGCAATCAGCGCCGCCAACGATTCAGCTTCGTTGTCAGCATAGCCGACGATTTCCACTTCACCCGGCACGTGTAAAAAATCCACCAACAAGTCGCGCACATGCGCGGAGTCTTCCACCAAAAAAACACGTAGCGGTCGAATTTTTGTCCTGTCTTCCATGCGCGCGGATCCATTCTGGTTTTTCGGGCGCGAAACATTGTCGCGCGGGGATTCTTGGATCACTGAATGCCGCCTTGCTTCATGATTATTGGATGATGCCGTTCTTGATGGCGTAGTAGGTCAGATCGGCGTTGCTGTGCATGCCCATTTTTTCCAGCACCCGGGTACGGTAGGTGCTGATGGTCTTCACGCTGAGAAACAATTCAGTCGCAACTTCGGAGACACTTTGGCCGGCCGCGATCTTGCAGAAAATCTGGAATTCGCGCTGCGAAAGCGCGCCGTGCAATGGTGCGGTGGATGCGTCCGGCGTTTCGGCGAGCAATTCCGCAACTTCGCTGCTGATATATTTTCGTCCCTTGCGCACCGTGCGCAGTGCCGTCACCACTTGCTCGGGGGCCGACTCCTTGGTTAGATATCCAGAGGCACCGGCGCGCAACATGTTGACCGCATATTGCTCTTCGGGGAACATGGAAAGAATCAGCACCGCCATTTCGGGCTTCAACGATTTCATGCGCTTCAGCACATCGATCCCGCTTTGTTTCGGCATCGATAAATCGAGCAGGGCGACATCAATTTCCATCTCGCGCACGGCCTTCAGTGCGTCCTCCCCGTTGCTCGCCTCGACGACCACGTCGAACTCCCCCGTTTCTTCAAGCAAATTGCGCAGACCGGCGCGAAACAACGCATGGTCGTCGGCAATCATTACTCTGGTTTTGTCAATCATGGGTGGAGGCTATCCGCTATGAAACTATATGGTTCCGGCGATTCATCGTTGCACCGCAGGCTCAACGAACCGCGATGCCTAAAGATACTACGCGATTCCCCAACACTTTGGCAGTGTGCGAGAGCGGCACAACTTGTAGGACGAACGCTGAAAATCGTGTCGTCAAATTGTCGCGAAGTGTCAAGATTGCGAGTGGTGGCGTGGTGTCATGTGAGTGATGCATTGCGCTGCCGGAGGCAGACCCCAATGGCACTAGGATAAGCGCGTGGCACCAGTTCCGTAGGATGGGTGGAG
>JANLQC010000024.1:0-7624 GCA_031367575.1 Betaproteobacteria bacterium
CATTGACCTCCCGGCCCGTCCAGAATTCCCGAACACACAATCTGCTGTTTTTGGCCGCAATCGTTGGAATCATCGGATGCGCGGCACCACCGGCGTCCCATTTTTCGCTGAATGCTCCGGCGAATTCCCCGCCCGTTTGCGCCGCCCCCGCGCCGGTGTGCCCCGCCTGCCCGGCGTGCGCCACCACCGAATTCGTATTAAACGAAATTCCCGCGGATGCCGCAACGTCTGCCGAAATTGCTCGCGGACGTCTGGAAAAAGCCCCATGGGATGCCTTGCCCGGATTCAATTCCGACCATCCGCAGCAAGCATTGGCGGCGTTCAAGCAAAGCTGCACCGCGCTCATTGCGCGAGTCGAATGGCGACGCGCCTGTGACCTCGCGATTTCCGTTCCGGCCGGTGCGAAGCTGGAGATGGTGATCGCATTCTTCCGAAATAATTTCGAGCCTTATCGTGTCGTCAACGCCGATGAAACCGACACCGGCACGGTTACCGGCTATTACGAGCCGCTTTTGCACGGTTCGCGCGTGCGCACCGACAAATTTCGCTATCCCGTTTACGCCGCACCGCAGGATCTGATCACCATCGATCTGAGTGACGTTTATCCGGATCTCAAATTCCGACGACTGCGCGGCCGCCTCGTTGGCAGCAAGCTGGTTCCGTATCCGGATCGCGGCGAAATAAGTGGTGACGCCACCCCTCTCAAAGGGCTGGAAATTGCTTACGTCGACAATGCGGTGGAATTGTTTTTTCTGGAAATTCAGGGCTCCGGACAAATCAAGTTGCCCGATGGCAGCCGCCTTCGCGTCGGTTATGCCGATCAAAACGGCCATCCGTTTCGTTCACTCGCGGGCCTGCTAATCCGTCGCGGCGAAATCCGCGCGGAACATGCATCGATGCAGGGCATCAAGGAATGGGCGCGCCGCAATCCAAAAAAGGTGCGGCAATTTCTCAATGCCAACCCAAGTTTTGTTTTCTTTCGCGAATTGCCCGGCGACCTCTCCGGTCCGATCGGCACACTCGGTGTGCCGTTGACCGCCGAACGCTCGATCGCTGTCGATCAGCGCGTGATACCGTTGGGTGTGCCGGTGTATCTTTCCACCACCCACCCCGGATCGAAGCAGGAACTCAATCGCCTGATGGTCGCACAGGATACGGGGGGTGCCATCAACGGTGCCGTGCGCGCCGATTTTTATTGGGGCTTTGGCGACGATGCCGGCGCACTGGCCGGCCGCATGAAGCAGCGCGCCAGAATGTGGGTGCTGTTGCCCAATGACTATGTTCCGGCAAACGAGTCTAAAAGTTCCGTGTCACTATCCGTTCCGGCGGCCAATCAAAATCCAACATCGAAAAAGGATCCGCCATGACCATCGCCTACTGGTGCGTACTCGCCGCAGGATTGTTGCCTTTCGTCGCCATCACGTTTGCCAAGTGGGACAAAAGCTATCTGCGCGGCAACGTCGCCCCGCGCGAATGGGAAGCCAGACTGCAAGGCATGCAGGCCCGCGCCCATGCGGCGCACCTGAATGGTTTTGAAGCGTTTCCGCTGTTTGCGGCAGGGGTCATCATTGCCAGCCTGTGCAAGGCACCGCAGGCGACCATCGACGGCATCGCCATCGCGTTTGTCGTGACGCGGCTGGTTTACATCGCGTGCTATTTGGGCAATCTGGCCACGCTGAGAAGCGTGGTTTGGATGGTGGGTATGGGGCTGAATGTGGCGTTGTTTGTGATTGCGCGTTGAGTGCTTTCTACAAGCAGCCGCTCGATTCGCCAGATTCATCCATCGCTTGACCTTTCACCATCGGCGCGACCTATTTCTTCGCGTCCCCGGCATTCGCCACGGCAACCAGCTTGGCCTCAATTCGCTCTTTCGGCAGTGCGCCGGTTATGCGTTCGCCGTCTTCAAATATCGTCACCGGCGTACCATTCATGCGCAGTTTCTGCCCGAGCAAAACATTCTTCTCGATCGGATTTTCGCAGGTGCCTTTGGTTGTGGGCGGCTTGGCGCGGAGCATGGTGTCCTGCCAGGCTTTGAGGCGATCCGGCGAGCACCAAATCGCTTTGGATTTTTCCGTTGAATCGGGCGAAAGGATCGGATACGGAAAAATATAGGCGGTGATGTTTTCCATCGCATTGATGTCCTGCTCGAATTTCTTGCAATAGCCGCAGTTGGGGTCTTCAAAAATCGCCATCTTCCGGGCACCGTTGCCGCGCACCAGTTTGATCGCCTGCGCAAACGGCAATTCGCTGAAATTAATCGCGGTCAATTTTTGCAGCCGCGCTTCGGAGATATTGGCGCGCGTACCGGCATCCACCAGCGTGCCCAGCAACAGAAAACTCACTTTCGCGTCCGTGTAGATAATTTCGCCGTTGGAATAGACCTCGTACAAATCGCCATATCCGGCTTTGGTGATGCCATCGGCCTTGATGTCGGGATATTTTTTTTCCAACTCCTTCCTGACAGAATCAGGATCCGCCATGGCGGAAAGGGATAACGCGGCAACGGCGGCGAATGCGGCGAACAACGCGGTTTTGAGTAATTTCACGAGGCAATCCTTGGGTTCAATGTGATTCTGAGTTGATTGCGGATATTTGGTTCCGTATTTTGATTCCGCATTTTTGTTCCGGATACGTGGACGGCCAATCATCGCGACGCGTAGTCTATCAGCAGCGATTTGGCGGACGGGTTTCGATTCAACCATCCGATGCCATCGTTGCGTAACCAGCGCGCGGCGGTGTCTTCGCTCAGGTATAGCGAACGCAGGCGATCCGTCATCGTGCCCACCGCCCATGCGGCCTCGCGCGCACGGCGCTCAAAGCGCCGCAGCACGGCAAGATCGCCAATGGCCGACAGCGTTGATCGATCCCGCAGCACCGCAACCATGTTACGCACATCGGCAAAACCGAGATTGACGCCCTGACCGGCGAGCGGATGGACGGTATGAGCGGCGTCGCCGATCAACGCCAGCCCCGGCATCACCCAATGGCGCGCCATGATCCGCGAGAGCGGAAAACGTCCGATCGGTGAGACCAACGTGAGGGAACCCAGCTCTGCATGCCCCGCCGCTGCCACCGCTTTGCCGAATGCGGCGGCGTCATCAATCGACAACGCTTCCGCCGTATCGAGCGGCATCGACCACACCATCGAGAGGTGATTGCCCGGCAGCGGCAAATAGGCCAGTACCGCATCGTGTGAAAACCACTGCCGCGCAATATCGCCGTGGTGCCGCTCGGTGGCGAAATTGGCCACCACGCCGACGCTTTCGTAATCTTTTACCGTGGTGGCGATGCCGGCCCATTCGCGAATCTGCGAACGGCTGCCATCGGCGGCGATCAGTAAATCGGCGTCGATGATTGCGCCATCGGACAAAATGATTCTGCGGCGATTTTCGTCCATTGATTGCATCTCAACCGGAGAAACACCGCGACGAATGCGGACGCGGCCATGCTCGGATAAACGCGTTTCCATCGCCCGCATCAAGGCGGCGTGCTCGACGATGGTGGCGAGCGATTGCCCGCTATTGAAATCGAGTTTGCTATCGTCGAGATTGCTGTCGCCATGAATCTGCATTGCGCGCACTGGTGCCATGCGCGCGGAAGGCAGCGCGACGCCCAACGTGCGCAACATTTCAATCGATGCATTTGAGAGCGCATAGACGCGATGATCGAACGGTTGAGGCAATTCTTCGCTTGCGGCGGCACCGCGTTCAATCACCTCAACGTCAATGTCAGCAAGAGCTGAACTCGCCAACGCCAGTGCCAAACCCACCGGGCCGCCGCCGACGATGACCATGCGTGCGTTGCCGGGCGCACTCATTTGCGCGCGCCGCCAAGCGCACTCATTTGCGCGCACCAAAAAGCATGCGTTTTGCCAATGCGCGCCGTGCGAATGGCAGCATATCGATGGCGGCAAGGCCGATGCCGCGCGGCACACGCGCGAGCAAATGATCGTTGGAAAAGGCACCCACCAGAAAATCGGTAAAGCCAACGCTGCGCTCGACATCGGAAGCGCGCGATGCCTGATATTCCTGCAGCACTTTCGACACTTTCGACACTTTCGACACATCGGCATTCGCGGCACCAGAACCGGCACCAAGGCGCTGCGATAAATCATCGGCATCGCGCAGCCCCAAATTGAAACCCTGCCCCGCGACCGGATGCAGTGCCTGCGCCGCATTGCCGATCACCACCACCCGGCCCGCCACCCGCGACGACACCGTTCTGAGCTTGAGCGGAAAACTGCGACGATTTTCAATGGCAAGAAATTTCCCCGCGCGTGAACCAAAATGCTGCTGAAATGCCGCAATGAAATCCACATCGCTGAGCGCCTTCAATTCTTCGATACGCGCCGCGGCCGATACCCACACCATCGAGTATTCACTCGCGCCGCCATGCGGCAACAACGCCGCCGGGCCTTCAGGCGTGAAGCGCTCATACGCCGTACCGCCATGCGGCACATCGGCCGTCAGATGCCCGAGCAGCGCGCATTGGCCGTAGTCTTTTTCGTCGATGCTGAGCGACGGCACTTTGTCGAGATTGGCACCGCCATCGGCCAGCACCACCGCGTCGGCGTCAATCGATTGTCCGATTCCCGACTGCAGGTAACCGACCGTCACTGCATCCGCTGTATCGTCAATCGTTTTCACGACCGCCGCGCGCAAAACGCGAATGCCCCGCGCTTCAAGTTCCGCATCAAGCGCGGTCTGCAAATCGGCATAGGACAACACGTAACCCAGCGCAGGCACATTCGCATCGAGATGCGACAAACGCATCCGTCCGAAACCGCCGCGCTGCGACGTGTGAATGGTGAGAATTTCCGTCGCATGCAAATCGCCACCCCATGCGCCGCAAGTGGAGAGAATTTCACGGCTGCCGTGAGAAAGCGCCAGCGATCGCGATTCGCGTGAAGGGCCTTCGCGGGCTTCAAGCAACGTAACATTCAGGCCGAGACGCGCGGCGAGTAACGCGAAGGTCGCGCCGACCGGGCCGGCACCGATGATGATGATATTTGACACGGTTCTAAATGTTCCGTCATTCCCGCGAATGCGGGAATCCAGGTTCCTTTCCATCGGACTCCCAAGCCACCTTCAAGGCACCTAGGATTCCCGCCGCGACCAACGGAAGTCCCTGCGGAACCCGGGGAATGACGAATGGGAACGAATTTTGACGCGTCACCCGCAAGTCAACGCCTCAATAGCCTTCACCGATTTTGGGCAACTCGCCGTCAGGTTTAAATTCCCCTTGGCCGTCACCAAGATATCATCCTCAATCCGCACACCGATATCCCAAAAATGTTTCGGCACATTGTCCGCCGGGCGAATGTAGAGACCCGGCTCCACCGTCAGCACCATCCCCGGCTGCATCAATACCCATTTGCCATCGCGCTTGTATTCGCCCGCGTCATGCACATCCAGCCCCAGCCAGTGCCCGGCGCGATGCATGTAAAACTGCTTGTAGGTTTCCTTCTCCAGCACGCTCGCGAGCGAGCCTTTGCAGAGCTTCAAATCGATCAGCCCCTGCGCGAGCACCTTGTTCGCCACCTCGTGATAATTTCCAAACGGCGCGCCCGGTTTCACCGCCTTGATGCAAGCGAGTTGGGACTCCAGCACCAGCTCATAAATATCCCGTTGCGGCCCGCTGAATTTTCCAGCAACCGGAAACGTACGGGTGATATCGGCGGCGTAACTTTCCAGTTCGCAGCCGGCATCGATCAACATCAGATCGCCCTTTTTCAGCAGCGCAGAATTCTCCCGATAGTGCAGCACGCAGGCATTGGCACCGGTGGCGACGATGCTGCCATATGCGGGCTGGCGCGCGCCGTTTTTCACGAACTCATGCAGCAATTCCGCTTCGACCTGATCTTCATACATGCCCGGCTTGGCAAAACGCATCGCACGCGCATGCGCGTCCGATGAAATTTTGTTGGCGCGCGCCATGATGTCGAGCTCGACCTTGTCTTTGATCAGCCGCATCTGGCCAACAGTGGCGCGCAGATCGCGCACTTCGGCCGGCGCGGTAATCCCGGTCCGCGTTTTCGCGCGCACCGCGTTCAGCCAGCGGGTGATCGTTTGATCCCAAGCCGCCGACGCACCAATCGGCGTATGAATCACATCCTGATTCGCCATCAAATCCGGAATGCGCGTGTCCAGTTCGGCAATCGAATACGACTCATCGAACTCAAACACTTCCTTGCCGACCTGCGGCCCAAAGCGAAAGCCGTCCCAAATTTCGCGCTCCAGATTCTTGTCGCGGCAAAACAAAATGTGGCGCGGCTTTTTGCCCAGCACAATTGCCAGCACCGCCTCCGGCTCGCGAAACCCGGTGAGGTAATAAAAATGACTGTCCCAGCGATAGTCGTAATGCGCATCCGCATTGCGCGCCGCCTCCGGTGCCGTGGCCAGCAGCACGATGCCTTCTTTCAGATTCCTGGCAAGACGCTTGCGGCGATCAGCGTGGATTTTGACGTTGGGAATGACGACGGGGAAGGGGAAGGATTCGCGTTTCATGGGGGGGAATGTTGGTTTGGATGAAAGGGGTAATTGTACGCTGGGCAAGTTGTGAGGTTTGGCGCGAACGGCACGAAGGAAAAAGCGCAGGGCAATTTATCTTACGAAACTCCGCGTCTGGCGCGGTTCTCCGACCACAATGCCGCTGAAAGCCCCGTCAGCTCTTGTGTTTGGCATTATTGTCTGGATGCGGCGTGGTCGCCGCGTAATGTAGTTTTTGGCTCTCCCACGCGCCAAATGAGCCGAAGTTCGCAAACTTGACAACCAAAATTTGATCTATCATTATGATAGTCATGCCAAAGCCCCCTACGCCAAAGTCAGGTGCCAATTTTGTTGAGATGAGATTAACAGCGGCCGTCGCTGAAAAGCGAATTCAACAGATTGCCCTTGTCACCGAAAACGTAATATTGGGCACTCACGCGTTGGAGCGAATGGCGGAAAGGGAAATCTTTGACGTTGATGTATTTCGTGTTCTGCGCTCGGGATACGTCGATGAAATACCCGAGCAGACCGCGCAAAACGAATGGAAATGTAAGGTGACGTTGAAGATCAGGGGAGGAAGGACGGCGGGGGTCATCACCATCATCTTGCAGAGCAGTAAATTGTTTGTGAAAACGGTTGAATGGGAGGACGCAATATGAAGAAAACTGCGGCATGGAGTTACAACGGTGATAAAAGTGAGAAAGATAAAAAACCGCTGCACTACACGGCTTGTGGCTTGGACGATATTTACCTGATGAGCGGCTATGAAATTGTAAAAACCTCTCACGGCGAAGGTACTGCCATCAAGAAGCTTGATGAGTTGCATTTAGCGATTGGCCGCAATTTAGCTGAGCGCAAAAAAGTGCTTTCCGCGAAGGAACTCCGTTTCTTGCGCAAACACATGAACCTAACGCAGTCAGAGTTAGGCAAGCTTCTTGGCCTTACGTCCCAACAAGTTGCACGATGGGAAAAGGATGAGAGCGACATTTCAGGAGCCGCCGAATTTCTGCTCCGCGCTTACTTCATTCAGCATGCGGGTGGCAGTCTTAATCTTCAGGAACTCGTTAGCGCACTGGATGAGATTGACGCACCCGCTCATGAGAAAAGTTTTTTTGCTAAAACCGCAAGCGGTTGGC
>JANLQC010000073.1:0-3993 GCA_031367575.1 Betaproteobacteria bacterium
CGCATCAAGATTCTCTGCATGCTTTCTTCGGGTGAACAGATGGTGCAAGACTTGACCGACGCGATCGGCACCTCGCAAAGCAATATTTCGCAGCATCTGGGCATTCTCAAAGCCTGCGGCATCGTCGGCGCGCGCAAGGAAGCAACAAAAACATATTACCGCATCGAAGATGCGCGCATTCTCAAAATGATCACCCTCACCCGCGATATTTTTTGCGCTGCCTGACATGCCAAAATTACTCGATTTCCGCAGCGACACCGTCACCCGCCCCTCACGCGCGATGCGCGAAGCGATGCTCGACGCGCCGGTCGGTGACGACGTTTACGGCGAAGACCCGACGGTCAATGCGCTACAGGATCACGCGGCGGCCATGCTCGGATTTGAGGCCGCGCTCTATGGTGTTTCCGGCACCCAAACCAATCTGCTCGGCCTGATGGCGAATTGCCAGCGCGGCGAAGAAGTGATTGTCGGCCAAACCGCGCACATTTACCGCTGGGAGGCGGGCGGCATGGCGGTGCTGGGCTCGATCCAGCCGCAGCCCTTGGAGCAGCGCGCCGACGGCACCATCGATCTCACCGCCATCGAAGCCGCGATCAAACCCGACGACGCACATTACGCGGTCACGCGATTGATTGCGCTGGAAAACACCTGGGGCGGAAAAGTGCTGCCAGCCGATTACATGCGAAACGTAAAAGCACTGGCCAGCAAGCGCGGCCTGCGCACCCACCTCGACGGCGCGCGTTTGTTCAACGCGGCCGTCACCATCGCCGCCCGGAATGGCAACTCGCCCATCGCCGCCGCGCGCGAGATCTGCCAGTCGTTCAATTCGGTGTCGCTATGTTTGTCCAAGGGATTGGGTGCACCGGTCGGATCGTTGTTGCTTGGCGACAAGGCGTTGATTGATCGCGCCCGGCGCCTGCGCAAAATGATCGGCGGCGGCATGCGTCAGGCTGGTGTCGTCGCCGCAGCCGGACAATACGCACTCGATTACAACATTGACCGCCTTGCCGAAGACCACGCGAATGCATCAGCACTGGCGCAAGGATTGACCAAAGCATCGCGCGGCAAATTGAAAATCGAGCCGCCGCAAACCAATATTCTCTGGGCAGAATTTCCGCCGGAAATTGGCGACCGTTTTGCGGCGCATCTGAAATCCAACGACATTCTGGTGTCCGGTGCCTATGGAAAACAGCGCTGGGTGACGCATCTCGATGTATCGCGTGACGATGTGGCGCACACCGTAAAAGTGGTCGAAGAATACTTCGCAAAATAATACAAACTCTAACACTGGCGCGGCGTTTGACGGCATTTCGACCGGAAACGCGCGCCAGTGCTTGACTTTTGCACCGGGAATTTCTAATTCGATTTCCATTTCATTAAGGCAGTAATTATTGTCATTCCCGCGAAAGCGGGAATCCATGTTTGTCAGAGTAGAAAATGGATTCCCGCTTTCGCGGGAATGACAGCATTTACTGTTGTAATGATCGGGAATTGGAATAAGAACCTCAAAGTCCTGTCATCCTCGCGGAGCCTGCCCCGGCAGCCAGTCGGCCGGGGGCAGGGATCCAAGTTTCGTCAACACTTTAGAGGTAACGAAAAGTGGATCCCCGCAGTAGCCTGCCCTCGAATGCTTTAATCGGGGGCGAGGATGACAGTGTAATTGGACGTATCCACCAAAGTTTACGATCGCCGCGTCAGGCCGTCTCGATGGCAAACGCGCGTAATTCTTCCAACCCGACCACGTCCAGCGCCGCCTCGTGGGTTGCGGACAAATGCACGCGCGGCGCCATGCCGGCGAGGAACGCTTCTTCCCAGCGCGTCACGCAGAGGCACCATTTGTCACCGGGTTTCAATCCCGCAAAACCGTACTCGGGGCGCGGCGTGGAAAGGTCGTTGCCGGTGGATTGGGAAAAGCGCAAAAACGCAACCGTCATTTCCGCGCAGACGGTGTGGGAACCCAAATCATCGGGCCCGGTTTGGCAGAAACCATCGCGCAGAAATCCCGTCACGGGATTCATGCAACATGTCTCCAGCGGTCCACCAAGGACGTTTTTCGCTTGGCGCGTGATGCTCATGGTTTCTGATCCTGCCAGCGCAGTGCAGCGTTGGAATCGCTTTCGCGCGAATCAACCCAGCGGCTTCCTTCGGCGTTCTGTTCTTTCTTCCAGAATGGCGCGTCGGTTTTCAGATAATCCATGATGAATTCACAGGCGTCGAACGCGTCGCCGCGGTGGCCGCTCGCGACGATGACGAGCACGATTTGATCGGTGGGTTTCAGTTCGCCGACGCGGTGGATGACGGTGCAATCGATCACGTCCCAGCGCGCGCGCGCATCGTCGACGATTTTCGCGAGTGCTTTTTCGGTCATGCCGGGGTAGTGTTCGAGACTGAGTGTGCTCACACCACTGCCGTCGTTGATGTCGCGCACGAGGCCGGTGAAGGCGGCGATGGCACCGATTTTGTCTTTGCCGTCGAGGAGTGCAGCAGATTCTGCGGAAATGTCGAAGTCTTCGGTTTGTACGCGTATGGTCGGCATCGCCCTCACCTTGAACTTCTCCCGTTGCAGGGAAAGAAGCGGATTATCCCCCGGTTACCGGTGGAAAAATGGCGACTTCATCGCCGGATTTCAGGGATGAATCCAATGATGCCATCTCCTGATTGACCGCGACCCGCCATCGTTTTCCGGTATCGAGCGCATTGGCCCACACGTCGCCACGTGCGCGCAAGACGTTGATCAACGCGGCGATGGTGGCGGGCGTCGGCAAGGGCATCGATTCGCCTGCCGTGCCCAACGATTCGCGAAGGCCCGCGAAGTAAAGAATTTTCAGCATCGAAAAAACTATTTCACCACGTGGATCGCCAACTTGCGCAACCCCAGATGGGCGATGATGAATCTCGCCACACCTTCGGCATCATCGAGGCCAAATTGCGGCTTGTGGGTGGCGAGCGTTTCATCGGTGGCGATCGCAACGACCGACGGATCGTTGGGAAACAGCAATGGTTTGTCGGCCAATTTTCTATGTACTTCTATCTTCGGCATCTGTTGATGCTTCCAGCCCTCGACAATCACCACATCGCACGGCGCGAAATTTTTCAGTTGCTCTTCCAGCGAGGGCTCCGGCGTGCCGCGCAACTCGTGCATCAGCGCCCAGCGCTGGCTTGACGTGATCATTACTTCGGTCGCGCCGGCCTCGCGGTGGCGATGCGAATCCTTGCCGGGCTGGTCGATGTCGAACTCGTGATGCGCGTGTTTGATGAGCGAGACCTTGAAGCCCTCCATAACGAGGCAGGGAATGACTTTTTCGATCAGCGTGGTTTTTCCGCTGCCCGAATAACCGGCGATGGCGATGGTTTTCATGTGCCAATTGTACGCGAGCGCACCGCCATCATCACTTGAACGCGACTGCGGCATCCTCGCCCACCGCTTCCTGCGGCTACGCTGCGACGGCTGCGCCGGGGAGAAACTGGTGGCCTTCTTCTGTCCCACAAGGGGACTTCCTTCGGGGCGTAACGCCGCGGCATCTGTCCCTCGTGCGGCACGCGGCGCATGGATGAGGCTGCGGCCCATCTGGTTGACCATGTCATCCTCAGGGTTCCGGTGCGCCAATGGGTGTTGACATTCCCGATCCCCTTGCGCAGTCTCTTTGCCATCGATCCCGAGTGTCTCCTCCCGGTGTTGCAGATCATCCATCGTGCGTTGACACGATTGCCACGATCCTGTTCAAGCAGACCGGCCAGAAGCGCGATCAGGCCGCCACCGGTGCCGTCACGCTCATCCAGCGCTTCGGCTCAGCCGCGAACCTGAACATTCATCTGCATGCGCTGGTGCTTGATGGGGTATATGACAAACCGGATGCCGCAGACACCGCAGGCACGCCGGATGAGAGCCCGCCTGTAGCCGCCGCCGCCTCACCCATCTTCCACCCAGCCGGTACGCCCAGCCATGCCGCACTACATGCGCTACTGGGCCAGATCATCACGCGCATCCTGCGG
>JANLQC010000088.1:0-3023 GCA_031367575.1 Betaproteobacteria bacterium
GGCGCACCTTGCGGGGCGATTTTCGCCGGCCAGCCGAACACGGGTAAATTAGCGGCAGACACCTTTTTCAAACTATCGGGCAATTGTAATTGCCAGATCGACATCGAGCAGCGCCCGCGCGGTGGCGGGCAGTTGACGCTCGTCTTTGCCATTGCGCTGCCGACCGTGATCCGGCGCATCCGCACGCATTCTGGCACGCCGCGCAGCCGCCACCGTGCGCACCGGCAAGTCGGGCGGCTCCGTTGCGGGCGGCATCGAGTGGCGTAGGCAATCCGCCACAAAACGTCACGAATGTAAGCTGATACACTCGCCAGTTGTCAATTTCACGCCAACCAAACCGACATGATTTCAATTACGATTTTGAAGGCAATAAAACGGTCAGTGCGAACGGCGATGATTTCGTTTGCGTCGTGTGTGGCGATTATGGCTCATGGTCAGACTCATTCCGGTGCGTTAACGGCCGTCGAGCCGACGGTATCCCGTGCGCCGTCCGCAACCGCACCGCCGCCGCCCACTTTCCGGCTCGGCGACGCGGCAACACCGATCCGTTACAGCGTACGTCTTGTTATCGATCCCAATGCCGATCATTTCAGCGGCGAGATCACCATCGAACTCAACGTCAACCGGGCGCTTGATGTCCTTTGGCTCCATGCGCAACAAATCGCCATTCAATCGGCCACGCTCGATGCAGGCGGGACATTGCTGCCACTCAATATTATCGAGGGCGGAAAAAGTTTCGTCGGCTTCGCGGCGGCCCGTCCGATTCCGTCCGGTACCGGGAAACTCAGCATCGCATATAGCGGCAAGTTCGAGGCACTCTTGAGCGAAGGCCTGTTTCGCCAGCGCGAGGCGGCCGATTGGTATGTCGTCTCCCAGTTCGAGGATACCGACGCGAGGCGCGCCTTTCCCTGCTTCGATGAGCCGCAGTGGAAAACGCCCTGGCAACTCACCATCGATGCGCCGCCGGACAATGTCGTGGTCAGCAACACGCCGGAAGTCTCCGCGACCCGCTTGGCCAATGGCATGAAACGTGTGGTCTTTGCTGAAACCAACGCACTGCCGTCGTATCTGGTCGCGCTCGCGGTCGGCCCGTTCGATGTCGTCGATGGCGGTGTCGCCGGCAAGAACAAGTTTGCGTTGCGCTATCTGGCCCCGCGCGGACGGGGTGCCGAATTGCGTTACGCCAAAGAGGTCACGCCGAAACTGATCGAAATTCTCGAAGACTATTTCGGCACGCCCTACCCGTTTGAAAAACTCGATAGCGTGTCCATCGGGCAGACGGTCGGTTTCGGCGCAATGGAAAACGCCGGCATGATCACCTATTCGAGCCGCCTGCTGCAGGCCAAACCGGCGGAAGAATCGATCGCGTTCAAGCGCGCCTATGCCAGCGTTGGCGCGCATGAAATTGCCCACCAGTGGTTCGGCAATCTGGTCACCATGAAATGGTGGGACGACGCCTGGTTGAATGAAGCCTTCGCCACCTGGATGGCAAGCAAAGTCACGGCGCGCCTCAATCCCGATTGGGATGACGGCTTTTCGCGGGCACGATCTCGACGGATGGCGGTGGGCCAGGATCAGCTCGCGTCAACGCGGCGCGTCAAAAATCCGGTGGAAGCCGAGGGCGATATTCGCGCCGCCTTTAGTTCCATCACCTATCAAAAAGGCGGCCAGGTGCTGTCCATGTTTGAGCAGGCGTTGGGCGAAGAAAAATTCCGTGACGGTGTGCGTCGCTATCTCGCCAAACACGCGCGCGCCAACGCGACCTCCGAAGACTTCATGGCCGCATTGGCCGAGTCGGCCGGCCCCGGCAGCGAACTCGCCGCGCACTTCAGGGGCTTCATTACCCAACCCGGCGTGCCCCTCATTGATGTGCGCCTGGAATGCAAGGGCGCGCCGGTGCTGAGACTTGTCCAGCAACGACTGCGGCCCGCGGGATCCAAAATTTCCGGCGATCCGCAGTGGACCACGCCCGCCTGCTTTCGCTACGGCGTGAACGACAAACGTCACAACATCTGCGGTGCCGTTCCCAATGGTGAATCAACGCTTGCCCTCAGCGGCGTTACCACTTGTCCGGATTGGCTGGTGGCCAACGCTGACGGCCGGGGTTATTACGTCGCCCGTTACGACAACGATTTGCGTGCGAAGCAGGCAACGCGTGCCGCAGAAATCCCGGTTCTCGAGGCGACTGCGCTGGTGGGCGACGCGTCGCTGATGGCCGATGCCGGACTCATACCCATTGCCACCGCGCTCACCGTCGCGGAACGGCATGTGAGCAATGCCTCACCGGTGGTCAGGCAGGCTGCGGTCGAGTTGATACGCGGTATCCGTCCCGGTTGGGCGACCGGTGCCGATGAAAAACACCTGCAACGCATTTACCATCGGCAAATTATTCCGCTGGCAAATAGTGTCGGCTGGCGGGAAAAGCCCGGCGAAAGTGATCGTGTGAAATCGCTGCGGAATGTCTTGCTTCCGCTTGCCGCTGAGCAGGGGGGAGATGTTGCGTTGCGCAAGGAAGCGGCAGCGATCAGTCTAAACTGGATCAAGCGCCGCGACCAAATTCCGGCCGACGTGGTGGATGCGGCATTGGACGTTGCCGGGAAATTTGCCGATGCGGCGATGTTTGATGCGCTCGAAAATGCCGCCTTCGCCGCGGTCGACCACAAAGACAAGAGCCGTCTTCTCAAGGCACTCTCTGCGGTGCGCAATCCCGCACTGCGGGCGCGTGCCCACGCACTCGCGCTCGATTCACGCATCAACGGTCGCGATGTGTTTGAACTGGTCGATCACGCAATGGAAAGCGACCAAAATCGCGGCGCGGCATTCGCCTATCTTCGTGACCACTACGATGCCATTGAAGCGCGTCTGCCGAACGGCTCAATGGCCACACCGGCCAACCTGATGCGCGTGCTTGGACGCTCATGTACAACGGTGGAGCGCGATGCGTTTGTCGAATTTTATGAAACGCGCAGCAGGAAATATCTGGGCGGATCCCAAATCTATGCCCAGGCAAAGGAGAGAATTGA
>JANLQC010000096.1:0-2497 GCA_031367575.1 Betaproteobacteria bacterium
ATCCACAGATTCCGGCCCAAAGGTCCGCGTGACGGAAGTTAGCGCGGGGTTGGTCGCCCCGGAATTGAAGCCGCCGGATTTGTAGCCGGTTGAGTAGGTGGCAAATGTCGTGATTTTATCCGACAGCTTCCATGACAAAGACGCACGATAAGACGTATTGTTGTCGCGATAACTCAATGCTACCGGGCCTTCGGGCGCGAAGATGGACCCAGTCACCAGGGCATTGTTCGTCACTGCCTTGAAAGTTCCTGACTTGCTGTCAAAGGTTCGCCTTACGCCGACATCAAGGTCGAGAGTGGGCAGGATCGCGTAATTGGCCTGAACATACCCCGCGATACTTTTGACGGTTTGATTTAGTGCACTGAAGCCGGCATTGGTCTGCGGTCCCGCCTGGCAACCGGGGATCAAAAAAGCCCTGCCAAGTGAGGTAAAGATGGCCGAGCAAAATTGCGAGCCCGCATTGAAGGTGGTGTCAAGCCCGAATTCTTCCTTGAAAGAATAAAGACCGGATGTGAACCCCAGCGTATTTCCCAGAAAGGCACCCTTGGACGAGATCAATTGCAATTCGTGGCTTTGCGCTTTGCTGCTGTTTACCGAACCGATGGTGAGCAGATCGAGCGATGTCGCGATGCTATCCACGGACAGTTGCGTGGATTTCCAGTCCCGATAGCTATTGATCAGGCGCGCGGTCAGAACGGGCGACAAAGTCCAGCTCAAATCGCTCGTGACGCCGGTTTGCTTGTCGTCAAGATAAGGATTGCCAATGCGCTGGTTCAAATTGTAGGACGGCTCGTCGCTGTAGACTGGTTGGGTACCGCCAAAACGCGTGTTGAAAGCCGTCAGCGCCGTGAGCTGGGCGGGACTCGCCGTATTGACGTAAACCGCCCCGGGATTTGCGCCGTCGCCGGTGATCTTTGCGGTATCCGCACGCAAAATCCAACTGACATCCTTCGAGAAGTCCAATTTCGTCGAGACCCTGCCCAAGGTCTGGTCGCGCTTGCCATAGGTCTTGCCATCGAAACGATTGTTAAAGGTCCCATCCGTATGTGAGCTGTTGACGGCGAAGCGGACGGCAAATTTATCGTTGACCGGAAGATTGGCGATACCTGTAACGGAATAAGTCCCAAATTTGGCGCCTTCCACCTTTGCCTCCAGGGTTCGCTCTTCGGTCGAAGGCGAATTCGTATTAATCGAAATCGCACCCATTGCCGCGTTTCGCCCGAACAATGTGCCTTGCGGGCCGCTCAGCACTTCGATGTTTTTGACGTCCAGGAATGAACCAAGGATCGCGCCGGGCCGCGGAATAAAGGCCGAATCAAGATAAGCGGCGACGTCGGAATCGGTCGCGGTATTCGCCGCCGATCCGAAACCTCTGATGCGTATGACAACGCCGGCTGAACTAAAGCCATTATTGATCTGCAGAGTCGGCACCAGCTTGCCCAGATCGGTCGGGCTTTGGACTCCCGCGTCCGCCAGGGTTTCGCCCGATACCGCAATGATCGACAAAGGAACATCCTGAAGGCTTTCCTTGCGCTTTTGCGCCGTGACTACGATTTCATCGAGCCCTTGCGATGCAGCCGCCGGAACACTCGTCTGAGCCATTGCCGGCAGAGGTGCCACGAAAAGTAGCGCGACAATTCTGGTCAGGGTTTTCATCGAATTCTTCATAGGGTTCCTTGTTGTTGAACGACTCATCCTCGAGTGGGGACGCTTGACGGAGCTTGCGGTGGTGATGGCGAACTGTATATATCACTTGCTCATACAGAAAGATGGCAAAATCATCTAGCTGATAACGTTTTGATATCACCTGCGACGCCTCATGCCTCGGGCTTTACGCGGTCATCGCGCCCGGTCATTGATTGTCGTGACGGCTGACCCGGCAACCTTCCGGCTGAGGCAGATCGGCATTCACCTTGCATCAGGGAACTAAATGCGAGCACTGGCGCGCCTCGCAGGCCGAAAATGGCTGGAAATGCGCGCCGTTGCTAGTGTTTGTACTTCATGCCGGTAGCAGGCGTCGCTGCGATAGGGCGCAGCGCAATCGAGGGCGTCACATCGTTTTGGTCACATTACCGGGCGATACCGTCGCCATTCCTAGCCTGATTTGGAATTCAGATGTGCCGCCGCGCGCCGCATTAAATCGCAGAAATGTTCGGCTGCGGGCGTCAAAGGCAATTCGACGCGTCGAATAATGCAGATCGGTGGCGCGGGAAGTTCCTCGACAACGTCGATCGACTGCAATGCATTTTTCGTGAGTGCGAATATCGTCCATTGCCTGGGCAGCATCGTGAGCAAATCCGAGTTGATGAGGGAGACGATTAACGTGAGCGACGAATGCGACTGCAGAACAATCTTCGGCGGTGGCAATCGATGCTGCCGAAACAATGGCCCCCACTCATGATCCGCCTCGGCGGTGATTGAGGTGGAAATCCATTCGGCGTCCGCCAGATCGCGCAGCGATTTCGCGCGCCCGAGCGGGTGGCCCTTGCGGCCGAGA
>JANLQC010000130.1:0-2220 GCA_031367575.1 Betaproteobacteria bacterium
GAACACCATTTGTTGCACCATACAGACTGAAAATGGCCGAAAACCCGCGCCAATGCTGGACTTTAGTACCTTCCCGTCAGCCCCAACGCCACAAACGGCGGCTCACGCCCGCAGAGTTTTTCGAGCATGATGAGTTCGCTGTCGTTGTGGTTCACGAAGCCGGCGTTTTCGACTTTCATCACGCCGCCGCGATCATCGAGCCACACCGGGCTTTCGTGGTGCGTGGTCTTGACTATTTTCGATTGCGCCATGCCTGCGCCATCAATTGCCGCTTCGCCGTAGCAGAGGCAAAAATAAGTGCGGGTGTCCTGAATTTCGATGTAGCAGCCGGTGCCGCGGATGCCGATGGTGGCGTTGGCGGCGCGGATTTTTACGCCGCCATCGGTGCGTTTGGCGAACACGGAAAGAATCTTGCCGGTCGATATCAGCACGCCTTCCAACACCCCCGGTTTTGATTTACTTTGCTCGAACGTGACGTTGGTGCCATCACGCAATAAATAGGCATCTCCGCCGACCACGATCACCGCCACGCTTCCCTTGCTGGTGACAACTTTGTCACCGGGTTTGACCGCGCTGCCGACCTTGGCATCCTGCCCGTTGACGGTGACACTGCCGGTGAGTGAGTGGATGCCGGATGCCGTAGGCGCATCGCCTTTTGCCAATGCCTCGGAAATGAATCCGGAAATGCCGGCCGGTCCAAGCGAGGCAATGGACGCCAGTGCGGCGAGTTGTTTGAGGGTGCGGCGGCGCGAATTTGTGTGTGACATTTTTCACATTCCCAAAAAATGGTTTCGTTGCAAGTATCTTACTCGTCTTGGCGTTTTTCGGATTCATGCGTCGTAACGCGCACCCGACAAAACACCAAGTCCCAAATGCCGTGACCCTTGGTGTGCGCCTTTCGTTCAAATCCGGAAATGCCGCGATACGCGGGACGGGGCGCGAAATCGGCCGCCGTGTTTCTTAGATCCGGCTCGGCTTGCAGCACGGTGAGCATTTGCTGTGCGTAATCGTCCCAGTCGGTGGCGAGGTGAAGATAGCCGTCAACGACAAGTTTTTGCACCAGCAATTTGACCAAATCCGGTTGAATCAGGCGCCGCTTGTGATGGCGTTTTTTCGGCCACGGGTCGGGGAAGAAAATGTGAATACCCGCCAGCGATTCATCACCAATCATTTGCGTTATCACGTCGACCGCGTCGTGTTGAATGATTTTAAGATTGCCGAGATCCTTTTCGCCGGCCAGTTTCAGCAACGCACCGACGCCGGGCGTATGCACTTCAATGCCGATGAAATTTTTGTCGGGCAGCATTGCCGCAATCGCCGCCGTACTCTCACCCATGCCGAAGCCGATTTCAACCATCGTCGGTGCGTCGCGGCCGAACAATGCCGCGTAGTTCAACGGTGCCGCCGATTGAAACGGCAGCATGAATCGCGCCCCGAGCGTGTCGTACGCGCGCGTTTGCGCGGGTGACATGCGGCCCTGGCGCAAGACATAGCTTCGGATCGGGCGGTGATGCGAATTGTCAGGGTCGGTCATGGCGAAATTATACGGTGCGGCCCGATTCCAATCGGCACTCGGCACTCGGCACTCGGCACTCGGGACTCGGTACAATGCGGGCATGAAAAAAATGATCATCAATTCCGGTCGCGAGAAATCGCTTTTGCGGCGTCATCCATGGATTTTTTCCAGCGCCGTGAAATCCACCGAGGGCAATGTCGAATCGGGCGACTTCGTGCGCGTTGAAGCGGCCGACGGGCGCTTTCTTGCCCACGCCGCGTTCAGCGAAAAATCGCAGATCGTGGCGCGTGTGATGTCGTTCGAGGAATCCGAAGTGATCGATGAAAAGTTTTTCGCCAAACGCATTTTCCGCGCGGTTGAACTGCGCGCGTCGCTGTTGGCTGAAACCAATGCGGTGCGATTGATTCACGCCGAATCCGACGGGCTGCCCGGCTTGATCGCGGACCGTTACGGCGACATCATCGTGATGCAGCTATTGACCGCCGGTATTGATCGCCAGCGCGAACTGTTTGCCCGTTTGCTGATGGATGCCACCGGTGCCCGAACCATCTATGAGCGCTCGGACGCCGACGTGCGCTTTCTGGCAGGCCTGGCGCCACGCGATTGTAGGGATTACGGCGCGGCGTTGCCGAGGGAGGTTGACATCGAAGAAAACGAGGAACGCATTTACACAACGGACTAGAGACGAGGAGGGAAAGAGAGGG
>JANLQC010000143.1:0-6665 GCA_031367575.1 Betaproteobacteria bacterium
CGGCGGCAGTCTGGGTGCGAAAACGTTGAACGATCTGGTGGTGGCCGCACTCGCAACCCTGCCAGCGGCGTCACGTCCGGACGTGATTCATCAATCGGGCGTGAAAAATTACCACGAGCTATTGCACGCGTATCAACTGGCCAATGTCAGCGCGACGGTGTTGCCGTTCATCGACGACATGGCCGAAAAATATGCGTGGTGTGATTTGATGTTGTGCCGCGCCGGTGCCATCACCGTTGCCGAATTGGCGGCGGCGGGGGTGGCCAGTGTGCTGGTTCCGCTGCCGTATTTCGTGGCCGAGGAACAATTGGCGAATGCGCGCTTTCTGGCCGATGCGGGCGCAGGTTTGCTGGTGAAACAGTTGGACGCGACGCCGCAATCGCTGGCCGCGCAAATTCAATCGCTGACACGCGAGAAATTATTCGCGATGGCGAAGATTGCGCGGTCACTTGGCAGGCCCGACGCCACCGCCGCGTGCGCGAATGCTTGCATGGAACTTGGCGCATGAAGCATAAAGTCAAACATCTCCACTTCATCGGCATTGGCGGGTCCGGCATGTCCGGCATTGCCGAGGTATTGATCAATCTCGATTACACCGTGAGCGGCTCGGACATTGCCGAATCGGCGGTGGTAAAACGATTGAAATCACTGGGTGCCAAAGTCATGATCGGCCATGTCGCGGCAAACATTGCCGGGGCCGATGTCATTGTCACCTCCAGCGCCGTGAAAGCCGATAACCCGGAAGTGGTTGCGGCAAAAGCGGCGCGCGTGCCGGTGGTACCACGCGCCATCATGCTGGCGGAGTTGATGCGCTTCAAGCTGGGCATCGCCGTTGCCGGCACGCATGGAAAGACCACCACGACCTCACTGATCGCACATGTGTTGAATGAGGCCGGGCTTGATCCCACCTGCGTGATCGGCGGTCGCCTGAACTCGATCGGCACCAATGCGCGTCTGGGCAAAGGTGAATATCTGGTGGCCGAAGCGGATGAATCCGACGCGTCGTTTTTGTACCTGCAACCGATCATGGCGGTGGTCACCAATATCGATCAGGATCACATGGATGCCTACACGCACGACTTCGCGAAATTGAAGTCGGCGTTTGTGGAATTTCTCGAGCATCTGCCGTTCTACGGTCTCGCGGTGCTGTGTGCGGATGACGCCAACATTCGCGAGATTCTGCCGCGCCTGACCAAGCCGGTGCTGACCTATGGCATGAGTGAAGACGTGGAACTGCGCGCCGTCAACGTCAGTGCCGCGAACGGAAAAATGAAATTCACGGCGGTCGATCAAGGAGTTGCGCGCGACAAAAAAGTGCTTGATGTCGAATTGAACCTCGCCGGAATGCACAACGTGTTGAACGCGCTTTCGGCGATCGCCATTGCACGCGAGATCGGCATTGACGACGCACCCATCGCGCGCGCGCTGGCAAGCTTTACCGGTGTGGGGCGGCGCTTCCAGCGTTATGGCGAGATCGATATTGCGCGTGGCGGCACCTTCACACTGATTGACGATTACGGCCATCACCCGGTCGAGATGGATGCCGTACTGAAAGCCGCACGCGGTGCCTTTCCCGGCAAACGCATCCTGCTCGCGTTTCAGCCGCACCGTTACACCCGCACCCGAGATTTATTCGAAGACTTCGTGAAAGTCATGTCGACGGCCGATGAACTGGTGCTGGCCGACGTTTACCCCGCCGGTGAAGCGCCGATTGTCGCTGCCGATGGCCGTTCGCTCGCGCGTGCGTTGCGGGTGCTGGGAAAAGTGGAGCCGGTGTTTGTGGAAACGGCGGCCGAGATTCCCGAGGCCGTGATGAGTCGCGTCAAAGACGGCGACATCGTCATCACCATGGGTGCCGGGTCGGTCGGTGGCGTGGCACCGCGCTTGGCGGGCGGGGGCGGTGAATGAACATGAATGAACCGGCCAACTTTTCACCGACCATTGCCACCATGCGCGGTGAACTCAGCATTGATGAGCCGATGTCGCGACATGTGTCGTGGCGCGCGGGCGGCTGCGCGAGGCGATTTTTCAAGCCCGCTGATCTCGCCGATTTGCAGGCGTTTCTGCCGACCTTGCCACGCGAGGAGCCAATTTTGTTTGTCGGGCTCGGCAGCATTTTGCTGGTGGGGGGTGACAAAAAAGCGGCCGGTTTTGACGGCACTGTGGTATTGACCACGCCCATGTTGCACGGCCTCGCGTTGGACGCGGGCGATGCGGCCATCGTGTGTGCCGGTGCCGGTGTGGCGTCTCCCCACGTTGCCAAATTTGCCGCGAAGAATCATTTGTCCAAAGCCGAATGGCTGGCTGGCGTGCCCGGCACCATCGGCGGCGCGCTGGCGATGAACGCAGGCTGCTACGGTACTGAAACGTGGGAGCAAGTGGTCGATAGCACAACGATTGATCGCGCGGGCGAATTGCATACGCGCACGCCGGTGGATTTTGATATTGGCTATCGGCACGTGGCGGCGAAATTCTCCAGGGAGGAGTGGTTCGTCGCGGCGCGTTTTCGTTTCGTACCCGGTGACGCATTGATCGCGCAGGCGCGCATCAAGGAACTACTTGCCAAACGCATGGCGTCGCAGCCGCTCGATAAACCCAATGCGGGTTCCACGTTTCGCAATCCGCCGGGTGATCACGCGGCGCGGTTGATCGAATCGTGTGGCCTGAAGGGATACACCATCGGCGGCGCACAAGTATCGATCAAGCACGCCAATTTCATCATCAATACCGGCAACGCGAGCGCGGCGGATATCGAAAACCTGATCGATCACATGCAGGCAACGGTACAGGCAAAGGCCGGCGTCACGCTGGTGCGCGAAGTGAAGATAGTCGGGGTGCCCAAATGACGTGTCTGGCGGTGCCGGGCAAAGGCCTGGAACGAGCATTGGTGCGCTTTTCAGGGCAGTTATGCCCGAAGAGCCGCGCCCACACTGGGGTTTCACCTTGACAATCGACGTGAAATTGCTCGGCAAAGTGGCGGTGCTGATGGGCGGCCCCAGCGCCGAGCGCGAAATTTCGCTGCTCTCTGGCAACGGCGTGCTTGCCGCGTTGCGCGATAAAGGCGTCGACGCGCACGCGTTCGATCCGGTGGAGCGTTCGCTGTTTGATTTGCCGCGCGAAAAATTTGCACGCGTGTTTATTGCGCTGCATGGCCGCTTCGGCGAGGACGGTACCGTGCAGGGTGTGCTGGAGACATTGAAGATTCCCTATACCGGTTCCGGCGTCATGGGTTCCGCGATATCGATCGACAAGTGGCGCACGAAATTGATCTGGCAGGCGGCGGGCATTCCGACGCCGAAATTTCAGATGCTCACCACTGACAGCAATTGGCTGAACGTCATCGAGCACCTCAAATTGCCGCTGATCGTCAAGCCGGCGCGTGAAGGCTCCAGCATCGGCGTCACCAAGGTGATGACGGCCGGAGATTTGCCGACCGCATTTCAACTTGCCGTGAAATTCGATCCGCTGGTGATTGCCGAGGAATTCATCGCCGGTCAGGAATTGACCGCCTCCGTCGTCGGTGAAGAAGTGTTGCCGTTGATCCGCATCGAAGCCCCCGATGGTGCCTACGATTATCAGAACAAATATTTCACTGACGTTGTGAAGTATCACTGCCCATCGGGAATTCGCGCCGACATCGAAGCCGAGATCCGCGCCGTAACGCTGAAGGCATTTCGCGTGCTCGGCTGCGAAGGCTGGGGCCGCGCCGACATGATGCTGGCCACCGACGGCCGCTACGGATTTCTGGAAATGAATACCTCGCCCGGCATGACCAGCCATTCGCTGGTGCCGATGGCGGCGCGCGCCGTCGGGCTGAGTTATCCCGATCTTTGTCTGCGCATTTTGCAGGCCGCATCGGTAAAAGGCTAACGACAATCATGACCACCCGCAATTCGACGAACCGCGCCGAACACTATCGAACCGCACCACCTGCGGCTGGGGGCCTGGAGGCCTTCACGCGCAAGCGCGCCGTCGTGATCGGTGCCGCGCTAACGGCGATGCTGCTCGCGGCAGTTGGCGCATGGGTGGGAATTTCGGCGATGTCGAATCAATCGGCGGGCATGAAAACGATGCCGATGTTACCGATTCGTACCGTGATCTTCAGCGGTGCCAATGGCGAATTGACCCGCGTCGATGCGACTGAATTGAAACGCATTGCCGGTGCCATCCAGAGCATGGGCGGCAACATGCTGCGCACCGATTTGAATCAGGTCAAAGCGGCGGTCAAGGAAGTGGCGTGGGTGCGCGAGGCGGAAGTCCGTCGCCGCTTTCCCGCCACCCTCGAAGTGCGCATCGAGGAGCATGCACCGTTTGCCCGCTGGCAGCATGCGGGCGAGGCGGACCGAGGCCTGCTGGTGAACACCTCAGGTGAAGTGTTCGGTGCCGAAACCGATGATGCGCTGCCGGTGTTTAGCGGGCCGCTGGATTCTTCGCGTGAAGTGATGATCCAGTATCTCGCGTTCAAAACGCAGTTGGTGCCAATCGGCCAAGTGCCTTCGGAACTGCGCCTCTCGCTGCGCCGCGCGTGGCAATTGAAATTCGACAACGGCAGCACGCTCGAACTCGGGCGCAGCGACGCGGGAGAGCGCCTCGCACGCTTCGTGCGGGCATTCCCGGACATGGCCGCGTTGCGCGCGGCAAACGCGCGCGTCGATATGCGCTATCCGTCCGGCCTTGCGGTGCGTGTCGCATCGGCGGCAACCGAGTCCGGTGTTGCGAGCCGGATGGCAATAAAAGCACCCACCAAATCATGATCAACCGCGAGCAGGGAACAACCATGAGACAGGCACAGGCGGCGCATGAATAAGCCACGCGAAACCAAGAATCTGTTGGTGGCGCTGGATATCGGCACCTCCAAAATCATCGCCATCGTCGCCGAGATCACGCCCGATGGTGCACTGGAAATTTTGGGCCTCGGGCAACATCCGTCGAAGGGCTTGAAGAAGGGTGTGGTCGTCAATATCGAAGCGACCGTCACCGGCATTCAACGCGCGCTGGAAGAAGCCGAGCTGATGGCCGACGTGAAAATCAAGGATGTCATGACCGGCATCGCCGGCTCGCACATCAAGAGTTTCAATTCGCACGGCATGGTCGCGATCAAGGACAAGGAAGTGTCGCAACACGATGTCGACCGTGTGATCGAAACCGCGCGCGCGGTGAACATTCCGATGGATCAGCAGATTCTTCACATCCTCATCCAGGAATACATCATCGATGGTCAGGAGGATGTGCGCGAACCGGTCGGCATGAGCGGTGTGCGGCTGGAAGTCAAAGTGCATATCGTCACCGGTGCGGTGTCGGCGGCGCAAAACATCATGAAGTGTGTCAGGCGTTGTGGATTGGAAGTGCGCGATCTGGTGTTGCAACCGCTCGCTTCCGCCATCGCCGTGCTCTCGCAGGACGAAAAGGATTTGGGCGTGTGTCTGGTCGATATCGGTGGCGGCACCACCGATATTGCGGTATTCACCGGCGGCGCAATTCGCCATACCGCGGTGATTCCCATTGCCGGCGACCAAATTACCAACGATATCGCGATGGCATTGCGAACGCCGACCAAGGATGCCGAGGACATCAAGATCGCGCACGGTTGCGCGCTTCGGCAAATGGCGAGCGTGAATGACGTGATTGAAGTGCCGGGCGTGGGTGATCGTGAGCCGCGGCAGATGTCGCGCCAGACCTTGGCCGAAGTGATCGAGCCGCGTGTTGAAGAACTGTATTCGCTGATCCAGCGCGAATTGCGCGCGAGCGGATTCGAGGAATTGTTGTCGAGCGGAATCGTGTTGACCGGCGGCAGCGCGGGCATGGCGGGAATGGTGGAGCTCGGCGAAGAAGTGTTTCACATGCCGGTCAGGCTTGGCGTGCCGATGTATTCCGGCGGACTGGCCGAGGTGGTAAGGAATCCGCGCTTTTCCACCGGCGTCGGTTTGCTGATTTCAGCGGTCGAGCAGAAAAAGCGTGACGAGCACGTGCGCATGCACACCGCGAATTTCAAGAGCGTGTTTGAAAAGATGGCGTCATGGTTTAAGGGAAATTTCTAAGGAAATTGTAGGGGGAAATTTCCAGGGAAATTGCAGCGGGAAATTTTTGAGTTTTTTCGTTTGGGTTGTTTTTTTCAAGTTGTTCCACAGCAGAGGAGAGTAGACATGATTGAGCTAATCGATACAGAGCAACCGGAAGCGATCATCAAGGTGATTGGTATCGGCGGCTGCGGCGGCAACGCGGTCGACCATATGATCGGCAACGGGGTGGCGGGGGTGGAATTCATCTGCGCCAATACCGATGCGCAGGCGTTGAAACGCAATCAATCCAAGATCACCATGCAGTTGGGCGGCAACGTGACCAAGGGCTTGGGCGCGGGTGCAAATCCGGACGTGGGCCGGCAGGCGGCGATTGAAGATCGTGAACGCATCGCGGAGATGATCCAGGGAGCGGACATGCTGTTCATCACGGCCGGCATGGGTGGCGGTACCGGCACCGGCGCGGCACCGATCGTGGCGGAAATCGCGCGCGAGATGGGTGTATTGACGGTTGCCGTGGTCACCAAACCATTTGCTTTTGAAGGCAAACGCAAGAAGATCGCCGAAGCCGGGATTGAAGCATTGAAGCAGCATGTGGATTCACTGATCATCATCCCGAACGACCGGTTGATGGAAGTGCTGGGCGAT
>JANLQC010000183.1:0-2276 GCA_031367575.1 Betaproteobacteria bacterium
TGGGTATCGCGGCGCTCCACCCATCCTGCGGTCACGATGCATTCGCAAGCGGCTTGGGAGCCCACATCCTTGGCCGCTACGGCTCGACTGCACCACTGCGCCAGAAACCAGCGAAGTGATTCGCGACCTATTCTATAAACAAAGTCTAGCACTGGTGCGGCGTTCGAACGGTTTTATGTCGGAACGCCGCACCAATGCTTGTGTTTTCATGTCTTTCGCTACGGAATAACCAGTCCCGACCGCGCCTTCATGGTTGACACGTCCACGTTGTCCACCGCGCCACTCGCATTCAAATCAAACATGCAGTTGGCACTAACTGTCCGCGCCATCAATGCCGCAAAAAAATTCACGCCCATTACCTGCCTTACAATCGCACGATGACTGACTACATCATTATTGGCGGTGGCTCGGCGGGCTGCGTTCTGGCGGGGCGCTTGAGCGAAAATCCCGCCACCAAAGTAACGCTTCTGGAAGCCGGCCCCGCCGACAAAAGCGTGCTGATCCACTGTCCGGCCGGCCTCGCGGTATTGGCGAAAACCGGGCAGGCGGGCTGGGCGTTCAATACTGTTGCGCAACGCGGTCTCAATGGCCGCAGCGGCTATCAGCCGCGCGGCAGAGTGCTCGGTGGTTCGAGCTCGATCAATGCGATGGTGTATGCGCGCGGCCATCGCAGCGATTACGATCATTGGGCGGCGCTCGGCAATCCGGGTTGGGGCTATGACGATGTGTTGCCCTACTTCAAGCGCGCCGAGCACAACGAGCGCGGTGCCGATGAATTTCACGGCGTGGGCGGGCCGCTGAACGTGATGGATTTGTGCAGCCCGAATCGCTTCGGGCCGATTTTTGTCGAGGCGGGCCGGCAGGCGGGATTTCCGGTCAACCCTGATTTCAATGGCGCGGAACAGGAAGGCGTCGGGATGTATCAGGTGACGCACAAAAATGGCGAGCGCTTCAGTGCCGCCAAAGCCTACCTCACACCGAATCTTTCGCGCCCCAATCTGCGCGTGATCACCGGCGCGCATACCACACGAATTTTGCTGCAGGGATCGTCGGAAAATAAACGTGCGGTCGGTGTCGAATATCGTCTTGATGGCAGGCTGCATCAATTGAATGCCACGCGTGACGTGTTGCTGTGTGCGGGTGCCTTGCAGTCTCCGCAGATTCTGATGCTGTCCGGCATTGGCCCTGCGGCACAACTCATGCAACATGGCATTGCCGTTGCGCACAATCTCAATGGCGTCGGTGGCGGATTTCACGATCATATCGATACCGTGCAGGTATTTGACGCGCCGCATCTCAAAGACCTGTTTGGTGTCTCGCCCACCGGAGTCTGGCACCTGTTGAAAGCCATTTTTGAATGGCGCAATCAGCGGCGCGGCATGCTCACCACCAATTACGCGGAGGCCGGTGGCTTCATCAAGAGCCGCGCGCAAGAATCCATCCCCGATTTGCAACTGCATTTTGTCATCGGCAAATTGGTTGATCACGGTCGAAAGGCAACGTTTGGACATGGATTTTCATGCCACGTTTGCCTGCTCCGCCCGTTGAGCCGCGGCAGTGTCACGCTTGGCAGTGCCGACCCGTTCGCGCCGCCGGTCATCGACCCGAATTTTCTGGCCGATCCGGATGACATGGCGCGCCTGATTCGCGGCTTCAAGCTGACGCGAAAAATTCTCACCCAACCGGCACTTGCAGAATATGGTGCGCGTGAATTGCAACGCTCGGCGGCCGCGCAATCGGATGATGAAATTGAAGCGTTCATTCGCGGTCAGGCCGATACGATTTATCACCCGGTGGGCTCGTGCCGGATGGGCAATAGCGCCAATGATGTGGTCGATGCGAGCCTGCAGGTGCATGGCATCGCACAATTGCGCGTGGTCGATGCCTCGATCATGCCGCAAGTGGTGAGCGGCAACACCAATGCGCCGGTGATCATGATTGCGGAGAAGGCGGCCGATATGATTCGGGCGGCGAATGGGTAGTGGTGCCCCTCCTTTCCTTTCCTTATCGGCCGTCATCCCGGCGAACAACCACAAGGGTCGCGCAGGGCCGGGATCCAGCCCATTCCAAAAACTTTGACCATGGATCGTACTGGATTCCGGTCTCCGCCGGAATGACGAAGTTGTTGGCAAAATGACACTTTGAAACGACCGGCACGAAAATCAAATAGCATTGGTAATGCAAATCCCCCCCGCCATCGCGCCTATTGCGCCCAATGCGCCCATTGCGCCCGTTGTTCCGCGCGACCTCATCGACATTTCCTTCGACAACACCTT
>JANLQC010000225.1:0-2092 GCA_031367575.1 Betaproteobacteria bacterium
GAAGGTGCCGGTGAAGACGGTCTGGACGCGCGAGGACGATATCAAAGGCGGCTATTACCGCCCGCAATTTGTACACAAGGTCACGGCCGGGCTGGATGCCAACGGAAAAATTTCCGCGTGGGATCACGTCATCGTCGGGCAATCGATTGTCGCCGGTACGATGTTTGAACCGATGATGATCAAGGGCGGTGTGGACGCGACCAGTGTGGAAGGGGTGGCGAATACGCCTTACGATATTCCCAACATGCAGGTCGTTTCGCACAGCCCGAAGAGCGGCGTGCCGGTGCTGTTTTGGCGTTCAGTTGGGCACTCGCACACCGCGTTTGTGATGGAAACCATGATGGATGATCTCGCCAAATCGGCCGGCAAGGATCCGATCGCGTTTCGCCGCGAATACCTCGCCAGGCATCCGCGATTTCTGAGTGTGCTGAATCTTTTGGCGGAGAAATCCGCTTGGGGCAGTGCGGTGCCAAATGGGGTAGGGCGTGGGATGGCGATCCATGAAAGTTTCGGCACCGTCTGCGCGCACGTGGCGGATGTGAGCATCGTCAACGGCCGGATCAAAGTGCTGCGCGTGGTATCCGCCATCGATTGCGGCCTGGTGGTGAATCCACTCACCGTCAGCGCACAGGTGGAAAGCGCCGTTGTCTATGGCCTCTCCGCCGCACTGCACGGCAAAATCACATTGAAAGACGGCGTCGTCGAGCAAAGCAATTTCCACGATTATCCGGTGCTGCGTTTGAACGAAATGCCGAAGATGGAAGTGCATACGTTGCCCGGCGGCACATCACCCACCGGTGTCGGTGAGCCGGGATTGCCGCCGATTGCGCCCGCAGTTTCGAACGCGGTATTTGCGTTGACCGGGAAGCGGCTGCGGGAGTTGCCGTTTAAGATGTAGCGGGGGTGTGGTGTCGCGACGTTTCGGGAAGCGCCCCGATGGGAACTTCTATTTACCCCAAGATACTGTCGCCCCGGCGGACAACCACAAGGGTTGCGCCGGGCCGGGGCCCAATTTTTTTAGCGTCAAGTATTTGTACAAAATTGGTTACCGGCCTTCGCCGGCAAGAAAGGGTTTTTAGAAGTTCCAAAATTAAAAACACAAGCACCAGCGCACCTTACAGGCCGAAATCGCGAAATGGTCTGGAAATCCGCGCCGACGCTAATCAGATCCTATCGGGTACTTCTATTAACCACAAATCTCTGTCTCCCCGGCGTAGGCTGGGGCCTAATTTCGTCAATGTGTCAATGGCTTACGAAAATTGGGTACCGGCCGGTACGACTGGGTAAATGGAAGTACCCTATCAGCTGGGCTAGTCAGTAACACTATCTCGCGACGTTCTCCCAAGTATTGGCGTGCATTGAAGAATAGGTGGCACTACTTCCTTTGCCTTTTGCTATACTTCTAGCGCGTTAGTTCACGTAAACACGTAATTACATCGCACTAACTATAGCTAATGATGATACATCGAGGTGGATTGGGATCACAATCTCGCGAAAAACTATCTGCGGTACTTAGGGATACGCAAGGCACAATTTCGCCATCGCAAGCTGCGAGCGCACTCGAGCTTTCAAAACAACGAGCCGCCCAACTGCTCGCATTCTGGGCTAGCCGCGGCTGGCTCTCGCGTGTTCAACGCGGCCTTTACGTTCCAATCCGGCTTGAATCAAAATCAAGTGAAGGACCGCTCGAAGATCCATGGGTCGTAGCAGCCGCGTTGTTCTCCCCTTGTTATGTCGGCGGCTGGTCTGCCGCCGAACACTGGGGACTCACCGAACAAATTTTTCGTTCGGTACTCATAGTCACCACCAAAAAACCACGGCAACGTAAGCGCGTCCTCAAGGGCACCAGCTTCATTTTGCGTTCCGTCGGGAGCGAAGCTATGTTCGGCCTCAAGTCCATCTGGCGAGGAAGTATGCGTGTGCACGTTTCCGATCCGGCACGAACGGTGATCGATATGTTGTCCGACCCTTCGCTTGCTGGAGGCATTCGCCCTGCGGCAGATATGCTGACCATGCTTCTCAAAGATCATCCCAAGGACGCCGATAGGCTCATCGAGTACGCCAAGCGACTGGGTAATGGTGCAACTTTTAA
>JANLQC010000261.1:0-2326 GCA_031367575.1 Betaproteobacteria bacterium
GAGAGCGAGGAAGGGCAATGGCGGCGCGGCGCCGCAGTGCGCAACATCGATGCAAAAACGCTCTACGACAATCGGTTTGTGATGAAAGCGATGGCAATGATCAAGTAATTCCATGTCCTGGCAAGACTGCCAGAACATGGAATTACTTGATCATTGCCATCGCTTTCATCACAAACCGATTGTCGTAGAGCGTTTTTGCATCGATGTTGCGCACTGCGGCGCCGCGCCGCCATTGCCCTTCCTCGCTCTCGTCGAACCTGGATGCGCTGACCATCTCCAGCACCAGGCGCGCCGCAGCCGGCGGAATGGCGTATTCGCTTTTTGCATAGGTCGGCAACATTTTTTTCATGTGCGCAATCTCGGCCTGGCGATCCTTTTTCTCGAAGTACGCCGGCGGCAACGCGGCGGCAATTTGTTCGGCTGAATGGCGGTTGATGAAGCGCATGGTGCGTGTCATCGCATTGACCAGGCGCTGCGCGATTTGCGGATGGGCCCTGAGATAGGCCGGTGCCATCAACAGCGATTGCGCGGGATACGCGGTGCCAAATATTTTGGCGGTCGTCTCGCGGCTATTGAGATCGTACAGGGTGGTGACGAGCCCGCTCGCCTGAACCGCAGACGTCATCGGCTCGCGAAACGTGATCACCTCCACCTGGCCTTCCGCCAACGCCTTGAGCACGCCGTCCTGCCGGCCTTCGACTGCGGTCATCACCGGCGTGTAGCTGTCCGCCGCGAGCCCCGCCTTGCGGACAAGGAAATTGGTGATGACGCTCTTGGTCGCGTAGCCCGCGCCTTCGGCAACGCGCACGCCCCTGAAATCGGCCGCGCTGCGGATTTTTTCCTTTGCGCGATTGGCGACCATGATGGTCATGCCGGGCGCGTCGTTGAACATCATCACCGCCTGAATGGGAAAGCCATGGCGCGCGCCAAACAGCGCGTGGTGAAACCATTGAAACGCGGCGTCGATCTCGCCTTTTACCAAGGGCTCCTGCATCAGGTAATCGTGTCTGGCGACCTTGCCGACATCGACCGGCACGATCTCGATTTTTTCCTGTTTCAAATAGCCCAACTGCGCGGCAAGTTGCAGGATCATCGCGTCCTCGTCGATGCTCATGCGGATTTTGGCGATTGCGTCCGCAGCATGGGCGGTGCCACCGTGCGTAAGCGCGAGCGCGAGTGCAATCATCGGCGGGACGAGCAAAAAGCGCCGGCACGGGCGCGACGAATTGGTGATATCGCGGGCATGGGTCATTTGAGGATCAATCCTAGTTCGGGTGGAATTTCCATTGCGTCGATTTTTCGCCGTTGCGCGTCGGCGACTGCCACCGACAGGGGAAGATAGACGCCATCGCGCGTCACCTCGTGCTGTCCTTCGCGGCTCAACACATAGCGCAGGAATTGCCGGATGTGGGGCGCGATGTGTGGCGCGAGGTGCGGCGCGGCGACATCCGATTTTTCGTTGTCGATGGTGACGACCATATACACCGGTCGCGCAAGCGGATAGTGGCGCGCGGCAACATTCGCGCGCGTGAGCGCGATGAAGTGGCCGCCTTCGGTTGCGGCCAGCGCGACGGCCTTGGTGCCGGCGTATCCATTGCCCAATGCCGTGACCGCAATGCCCGCCGGATCGGCGGCGAGATCGGCGAGCATTTTTTCGCGGTCGGCGTATTCGCGCAAGTCTTCATTCCACATGGCACCGCCGCCGAAAACCCTGGATTGGAAATAGGTGATCGTGCCGGCACCTTGCAACGGCGGCGCGTAGACGCGGATCGGTTGATCCTTGAGTGTGCCTGCGACACCGAGTTGGCCCCAGGAGCGGATACTCTTGTCGCGCGTGCGGGCTGCCTTTGTCTCCCATGTCAATGCATTCCAGCCGCCGCACTCGGCGCCAAAAATGCCATCCAATTGCGCAAGGGTGAGTTTGGTGACGGGATTGTCCCGATGAACAAGGATGGCGTAGGCGGCCGATTTGCCGGGAATTTTTTCGCTGCCGGTGGCCACTTCCATTTCGACCGGATACACCCACGCGCGCTCGTAGTTGCCGTAGCGTTCATAGGGATGCAAGGGGCGGCCCATCAGCGCGATGTCGGCGACGCGCATGTCGAGGCCATAGATGCCGGCGGCGCTGCCGTTGAGCGTCGTGGC
The DNA here is from genome assembly GCA_031367575.1 of Betaproteobacteria bacterium. GTDB lineage: Bacteria > Pseudomonadota > Gammaproteobacteria > Burkholderiales > Usitatibacteraceae > UKL13-2. Next base: position 2,146 of record JANLQC010000261.1, read on the forward strand.
GAACTGGATTTGCGGGTGAATTTTTTTGAAGCCGGACTCCCAGCGCTTCATCAGTGCAGCCATGTGGTGGTTGCCGCTGATGCGAATCGTGCCGGTGAATCTGTGTTCGGGGATATTGGCTGCGGGCGATTTTCCTTCTGTCTGGGCGGCCGATGACGAGATCGCGCAGAAGTATGACGAC
>JANLQC010000269.1:0-2355 GCA_031367575.1 Betaproteobacteria bacterium
TTGCCGACGCGATGATCCTTGGCCGCCTGCTCGACATGCTGATCAACAAGGGCGTGGTGCTGGTGATGACTTCCAATTACCAGCCCGATGATTTGTACCCCAACGGCTTGCAGCGTTCGCGTTTTGAGCCGGCCATCGAGTTGCTGAAAACCGAACTTGAAGTCGTCGAAATTTCCGGGCAGCGCGATCATCGCCGCCGCATTCTTGAATCCATCGCGGTCTATCACACGCCCGTCACGCCGGCTGCCGAGCAGGCGCTGGCACGCGCGTTTGAAGCCATGTCCAAGGCCACTTATTCCGCCAACGGCCGCATCACCATCGGCGCGCGCGATATCGCTTTTGTGCGCCGCGCCAAGGGCGTGCTGTGGTGTACGTTCGATGAGCTTTGCGTGCGGGCGCGTTCGCAGGTCGATTATCTGGACATCGCCAGCGCTTATCACACGGTGCTGATTTCGGGCATTCCGCAATTGCACGCAAAAGACCGCGCTGATGTCGTGCGGCGATTGACCTGGCTGGTCGATGTATTTTATGACCAGCGCGTGAAACTCATTTGCTCGGCCGCTGCCCAACCGGAGTGGCTGGTGGTTGACGAGCGGGTGAAGAGCAAAGTTTCCGCGAGTGCCAGGAGCAGTGCCGGCGGTGATGCAACCCTGATGGTGTCGGCCGAATTTTCCCGCACCGCATCGCGGTTAAAGGAAATGCAATCGAAGGAATATTTTTCGCGGAAGCACGCATCGGCGGCCGATCCGCGGGTGCTGGAAAAGAAATAGGGAACATGCCATGTTGCGACGAATGATTGCGTGTGCGTTGGTGCTCTTGTCGTTGACGTCGGCGTTGACGTCGACGCCGGCGAATGCGGCGACCAATTATCAGGACATGTGGTGGGTGGGGCCCGTCGAGTCCGGCTGGGGGGTCAACATCGCGCATCAGGACAACACCATGTTCGCGACCTGGTTTATTTATGGCGCGAATGGCCAGCCGCTGTGGCTGGTAATGTCGAATGCGCAACGATCAGGGGCGGCGGGCAATACCTTCGTCGGGGATTTGTTTCAGACGACCGGCAGCGGATTTTCGGTGACACCGTTTGTGCCGCTGACGTCGGCCAACGTCACTACGGTCGGTCAGGCAACATTCATATTTTCCGATGCGCGCACCGGAACCCTTACCTATCTCGTCAATGGCGTGACCGTCGTGAAACAAATTACGCGGCAACTTCTCTCAAACCTCAATCTCACCGGCACCTATTACGGCGGGATTTTTCGCACCTCGACGTGCGCGAACAGCGGCGTCAGCAACAGTATTTTTTCGATTGAACACACACCGGCAACCGGGGCCGTGCGTATCGTAGAGGCCGGCGGAAACCTGTGCCTGTTGACGGGCACCACCACCCAGTACGGCTCGATTCTTGAAGGTGCGGGCAACTATCAGTGTCAGGGTGAAAACGGCACGTGGACCGGCAAAGAAATCGTTGCCGGTGAAACCGCATTATCGATAAAATTGTTTTTGCAAACCGGGGCAGGCGTTTGCAATGCAACGTTTGGTGGATTCAAGTCGCCGTAAAATTCGATTGTTCATTTGTCGTCCACGCCTGCGCAGGGACGACCGGGTTTGAAGTTGGAAACATCAATGGCGATCTGATCATTGGAGAAAACATATGAGCACCTTCAAAGGCATCCTTCTCAGCAAATCCGACGCCGGTTTCAACGCCGCTCTCACCGATATCGACGAATCACAATTGCCTGCGGACGGTGATGTCACTGTCGCCATTGAATATTCCACCATCAATTACAAAGACGGCCTCACGATTGCGAATGCGTCGCCGGTGGTGCGCAAGTGGCCGATGGTGGCGGGCATCGATGGAGCCGGGGTGGTGATCGAAAGCGCACATCCTGATTGGAAACCCGGCGACAAATTCATTCACACCGGCTTCGGTGTGGGCGAAACGCACTGGGGCTGTCTCGCGCAGAAAGCCAAACTGAAGGGCGAGTGGCTGGTGCCATTGCCGGCAGGTCTCACCACCCGGCAGTCAATGGCCATCGGCACCGCGGGTTACACCGCGATGCTGGCCGTGATCGCGCTGGCAAAACATCACATCACGCCGGATGCCGGTGAAATTCTCGTCACCGGCGCGTCGGGTGGGGTGGGAAGTATCGCGATTGCGTTGCTGGCCGCGCGCGGCTACAAGGTGGTGGCCTCGACCGGGCGCCTGCACGAAACCGACTATTTGAAATCGCTCGGTGCGGCAAGCGTGATTGACCGCAATGAACTTTCCGTGCCGGGCAAGCCGCTGCAAAAAGAACGCTGGATCGGCGTGGTCGATTCGGTCGGCTCGCATACGCTCGCGAATGCACTCGC
>JANLQC010000320.1:0-6712 GCA_031367575.1 Betaproteobacteria bacterium
CCGTAAGTGGCGAAAGCCAGATAACGTTTTTCCTAAGCGCCTGATACCAATCCGAATCCGACGTTGCCAACACGACCGACCAATCTTGGTCGATATTGCGGCAAATCACGCCGGCCAAGTCGTCAGCCTCAAAGCCGGGGCAGAAAATTTGCGCCATGCCCAGATGCCCGACCAATTGCCGGACAATTTCCGCTTGTGCAAGGTAGCACTTGAGAAAAGCCTGTTGTTCTGGCGACTCCCACCTATGCCGCTTGTAGCTCGGAAGAATTTTCTCGCGCCAATGGCACCGGTCATCCCACAAAACAATTGGAACGTGGTCTTTGTATTCGGCGATCAACTGAATCAATTTTTCGAGCGTCCCTTGAATCGCGCCGGTGGGCTTCCCTTTAAAGCTTCTGTCCTTGTACGCCCATTGATGCATCGAACCGATGCCCAACACATTGATATCGATGAGGAGTAACTTCGACTCGTAAATCATCTCGCGTTCACGCAGCGGTTTAGTAGCTGAACTCAAAATCCGTATCCCCGCTCCACCCAATAATGCCAATCAGCAACCGCTTCAAGCGTCATCTCGTCCTTGGTCAGCGGCAACAACTGAGACAGTGGCACGGCGAGATTTCGCTTGGGCAAGCGCACCCAGACAAACATGTCGGCCTCGCACACTTCCTCCGGTGCCAACCCCAGCACTTCGACTTTTTCGCCGATGTTCAGCGGGGAAATGGGCAATTCGATCTGAACCTGGGCATCAAATGGCACTTTGAGCTTCTCGTCAAGGTAACAATGCCAGCCCATTGCGCGCTCTTCCGGGCCGTAGGCATCGATAACGATTTCCATGTTGATTCGTTCTTCACGGGCGAGATCTTCTTTCGTTCTTGGCATGATTGCGAGCATTCTTTGTGGAGATCACAATCATATCGCCGATTGAAATACAGGCGGTGGGGAAACCTTTGAAACAACACGACTATATCGTTGCATGCACTATTGAAGATACGAGTGGGCGGTTGCCTTTGAGTTGAGATTTTTCGGAAAGGATCCCCGCGCCTCTTCGCAACAGCGCCCCCTCATCCCAACCCTTCTCCGAAGGGAGAAGGACTTTAACCCAGCATTGGCGCGGCTCTTCAGCCAATTTCGGGTCTGCCTACCGCATGTATCCTTGTGCCGCATATTTCTAGGAAAGAACGAAAAAAAAGCCGGTTTCCCGGCCTTTTCTCTTTCGCATTCACACAATCAGTTTTTCGCCTGATCCACCAACTTATTTTTCCTGATCCACGGCATCATGCTTCTCAATTTTTCGCCGACTTCTTCGATCTGATGCTCCGCGAGCAGGCGCCGCTTGGCGGTCAAGGTGGGCGCACCGGCTTTGTTTTCGAGGATGAAGCTCTTGGCATATTCACCGGTCTGAATATCCTTCAAGATCGCGCGCATTTCGCGCCGGGTTTCTTCGGTGATGATGCGCGGGCCGGAAACATATTCGCCGTACTCGGCGTTGTTCGAGATCGAGTAATTCATGTTGGCGATGCCGCCCTCATAGATCAAGTCGACGATCAACTTGGTTTCGTGCAAGCATTCAAAGTACGCCATTTCCGGCGCGTAACCGGCATTGACCAGCGTGTCGTAGCCGGCTTTGATGAGCTCCACAATGCCGCCGCACAATACCGCTTGCTCGCCGAACAAATCGGTTTCGGTTTCTTCGCGGAAATTGGTTTCGATCACACCGCCACGCGAGCTGCCGATGCCTTTTGCATATGACAACGCGAGATGCTTGGCCTTGCCGGAATTGTCTTTGTACACCGCGATCAGCGAGGGCACGCCGCCGCCCGCGACATAGGTCGAGCGCACCAGATGGCCGGGGCCTTTGGGGGCGATCATGATCACATCCAGGTCCGCGCGCGGCGTGACCACGCCATAGTGGATATTGAAACCGTGGGCGAACGCGAGCACGGCGCCTTTCTTGATATTGTTGTGGACTTCGCTCTTGTAGACGTCGCCGATGTTTTCATCCGGCAACAGCATCATCACCACGTCGGCACTCTTCACCGCGTCCGATACTTCGGCGACCTTCAATCCGGCCTTCTTGGCTTTATCCCAGGAAGCGCCGCCCTTGCGCAATCCGACGGTGACTTTCACGCCGGAATCGTTCAGGTTTTGCGCATGCGCGTGGCCTTGCGAGCCGAAGCCCACGATGGTGACTTTCTTGCCTTTGATCAGCGAGAGGTCACAGTCTTTGTCGTAATACACTTTCATTTTCTTCTCCGATTTTTCGTTACTTTGATTCGATGCTAAGGATTTTTGGCTGGTCGTCATTCCCGCGAAAGCGGAAATCCATTCGTTTCACGAAACATGGATCTCCGCTTTCGCGGAGATGACAGACGGGGTCTTGGGCAACGCCGCATGAATTCGAAAGACGCGGCCGAGTTTTTCAAATGAGGGGGCTACGCTTTGACAATCCACTCGCCACGCCCCAACCCACAGGCCCCGGTGCGAACGGTTTCCAGAATGAGCGATCGATCGATGGCCTCCAGAAACGCATCGAGCTTGTCGCCGGTACCGGTCAATTCGATCACATAGGTTTTTTCGGTGAGGTCAATCACCCGCGCGCGAAAAATATCCACCGTGCGTTTCAATTCATCGCGATCCTTGCCGACCGCACGCGTCTTCACCAGCATCAGTTCGCGCTCGACGTGCTTACCTTCGTTCAGGTCGACAATCTTCACCACATCGACCAATTTGTTGACTTGCTTGGTGATTTGTTCGATCACCTCATCCGAGCCGGACGTGACAATCGTCATGCGCGAAAGTGTCGCGTCTTCGGTCGGGGCCACCGTCAGCGATTCGATGTTGTAACCGCGCGCCGAGAACAGACCCGCCACTCGCGATAGCGCACCCGCTTCGTTTTCAACCAGTATCGAGAGGATATGTCGCATCGATTACAAATCCTCAGCGAGAATCATCTCGGAAATGCCTTTGCCGCCGGGCACCATCGGGAACACGTTTTCCTTCTGGTCGGTGATGAAATCCATGAACACGAGGCGATCTTTCATTGCGAACGCATCTTTCAAGGCACCCTCAACGTCGCCCGGTTTTTCGATTTTCATTCCAACGTGGCCGTAGGCTTCCGCGAGCTTGACGAAATCCGGCAACGCATCCATGTACGATTCGGAATGGCGGTCGCCGTGGAAAAACTGCTGCCATTGCCGCACCATGCCGAGGTAGCGGTTATTGAGCAAAATGACTTTGATCGGCAGATGATATTGTTTGCAGGTGGAGAGTTCCTGGATGCACATTTGCACCGAGCCTTCACCGGTGATGCACGCCACATCGGCATCGGGGTGCGCGAACTTGACGCCCATCGCGTAGGGGATACCGACACCCATGGTGCCGAGGCCGCCTGAGTTGATCCAGCGGCGCGGTTTATCGAACGGGTAATACTGTGCGGCCCACATCTGGTGCTGGCCCACGTCGGAGGTCACAAACGCGTCGCCTTTGGTGACTTCCCACAATTTTTGCACCACGTATTGCGGCTTGATGATGTCGCCGCCGGTTTTGTATTTCAGGCAATCCTTGGCGCGCCACGCATCAATTTCTTTCCACCAATCGGCGATGGCTTTCGCGTCGGGTTTTTGCTCGGCCGCTTTGAGGAATGCATTCAGTTCCAGCAACACATCCTTGATATTGCCAACGATCGGCACATCGACCTTGACGCGCTTGGAAATCGACGAAGGATCGATGTCGATGTGGATGATTTTGCGGTTCGGATTGCCCGCCGCGAAATGCGCGGGATTGCCGATGACGCGGTCATCGAACCGGGCACCGATGGCAATCAGCACATCGCAGGTTTGCATCGCCATGTTGGCTTCGACGGTGCCATGCATTCCCAGCATGCCGACAAATTGCCGATCCGAAGCCGGATAAGCGCCGAGCCCCATCAGCGTATTGGTACAGGGAAAATTCAGCATGCGAACCAATTCGGTCACTTGTGGCGATGCATCGCCTAAAATCGCGCCGCCGCCGACATAAATCATCGGCCGTTTGGCATCGAGCAGCATTTGCATGGCTTTTTTGATCTGCCCGGTGTGGCCCTTGGTGACGGGCTTATAGGAGCGCATCTCGACGCTCGCCGGATAGACGTAGGGCGTTTTTGCCATCGATACGTCTTTGGGAATATCCACCACCACCGGACCGGGACGCCCGGTGGTGGCGATATAAAACGCCTTCTTCAATGTCTCGGCCAGATCGGCCACATCGCGCACCAAAAAATTGTGTTTCACGCACGGCCGGGTGATGCCGACCGTGTCGCACTCCTGAAATGCATCCTGACCGATGGCGTGAGTGGGCACTTGCCCGGTAATGACCACCATCGGGATCGAATCCATGTACGCAGTGGCAATGCCGGTGACGGCATTGGTGACACCGGGGCCGGAAGTTACCAGCGCAACGCCGGGCTTGCCGGTGGAACGCGAGTACGCGTCAGCCGCATGCACGGCTGCCTGTTCATGGCGCACCAGAATGTGCGAAAACGATTCCTGCTTATAAATTTCGTCGTAAATCACCAGCACCGCGCCACCGGGGTAACCGAATACAAATTCGACCCCTTCAGCCTTGAGCACGCGGCAAAGAATTTCTGCACCGCAGAGGATTTCGGTGGCAACTGCCGTGGCGGCGGTAGGGGTAACACTGGCGAGGGGGGCGTCCGAGCGTTTCATAGGGGTAGGCGTAAGGTCTGCGATGAGTAAAGTTACGAAGTTACGAGGTTACAAAGTTACGAAGTTACGAGGTTACGAAGTTACGAGGTTACGAAGATACAAAGGGGACGTGGCAACACGACAATCGAAAATGATCGCCGCCATGCTTGGTCATCCGCAAAAAATTTGCTGCGTCACGCTGCCGTTGTGCGGCAATTCAGTGTCGCGCTGTGTCCTCCCGACGGCAACAAACCATCCTCGCGAGGGGAAAACCGGGGGTCGCCCGGCAGATTGTGCAGTGCAGAAAAGTGTACCTTACCGATTGCCCGGCGAATGGTCAAGTTCCGCCGCGCATGATCCGGGTTCAGGCCACCGCAAGCCAATGTTGTTTCAGATCAAAACTTGCTAGACTTCGTCACGGCATTCGGCGATTTTCGGTAGCCGAACGTACGTGACTACCGCACTCAGAATAACAACGGCCAACCACTCAAGAGGAAACCTCTGGCAACACGAATTGAACTGTCGGATTTTCTGGCATCGGTCGAAAAACGCGCTTTCAAGCAGGCGGTCTACGCCGTCCGCAATGACGAATCGGCGCTGGATATTGTGCAAGACGCGATGATGAAACTCGCGGAAAAATACGCGGATCGGCCGGCCGGCGAGTTGCCGATGCTGTTTCAACGCATTTTGCAAAACACCATCCGCGACTGGTATCGGCGCCAAAAGGTACGGTCGACCTGGACAACCCTGTTTTCATCGTTCAGCAGCAAGGATGACGACGATTACGATATTCTGGAAACTTTACAGGCTGAGGATACCTCCAACGTTCCGGTTTCTCCCGCCGCACAACTGGAACAGGCGCAGTTATTGACGATCATCGAAAAAGCCATCGAGAAACTGCCGGGACGTCAACGCGAAGCCTTTATGTTGCGTTACTGGGAGGAATTGGATGTCGCCGAAACCGCCGAAGCCATGGGATGCTCGGAAGGCAGTGTCAAAACCCATTGTTCGCGCGCGGTTCATGCACTGTCCACGATGCTGAAGGTTCAGGGAATTAGTCTTGAATCGGTACTCAGCCGAGCGGAAAACTGAGCATAAGATCATGAATGAAAAGGATTTTGGAGAAAAAGTCACGCGTACCCTGAATTGGGGCCTGACAAAACTCGAGGATGACAAACTCGCCCGGTTGCGTGCCAGCCGCCGGATGGCGATGGATGCCTACCGCGAGCCGGTGAACATTCTTGGCTTGGTGACGGTTTCCGGGCAGACGTTGAATATGTCGAATTGGGCGCGCAAACCCTTGTTTTGGTTGCCTGCGCTGGCCATTGCGGCGGCGGTTTTCACCTATTCCTGGTACGGCACCGATGATGGCTATGACGATGTCGGCGAACTTGACGCGAAACTATTGGCGGGTGAATTGCCGATCGACGCGTTTCTGGATCAGGATTTCGCAACATGGGTGAAAGAATCCAACTAAGCGTCATTCAGGCGTTTGCCGTTTCGATGGTTTCCATCGCGTTGGCGCTGGCGACGATTCCTGCGCACGCGGCGGATAGCGGGAAACCCAAAGAAGCCGCGCAAGTGCCCTGGAGCAAAGTCCCGACCGGCGAGCAAAAGATTCTCACCCCACTTTCAAAGGACTGGAACCAGCTTCCCGGCACCCAGCAGCGCCGCCTGATTACCAGCGCCAAACAATATCCCAAACTGGCACCGATCCAGCAGGAGCGCTTTCAGGAACGGCTGACCGAATGGGCGGCATTGACGCCCCAGCAACGCGCTGCGGCGCGTGAGAAATACCAGAATCTCTCCAAACTGCCGCCGGCCAGGCAACACGAATTGCGCGAAAAATGGAGCGAGAAGAAAAACCCTGTCGCCGTTGAGCCCGCGCCAACCCCGCCCGGCACAACTGCAAAGTAGTCAGTGACCGGCATATTCACTGCGGGCAACCCGGCCCCCAGTATTCGTCGGCGTCTGGCCGCGCTGCCCTATGAATTTTTGCTGATTCTTGCGCTGTTGCTGATCGCGGCGTT
>JANLQC010000382.1:0-2750 GCA_031367575.1 Betaproteobacteria bacterium
CCCAAAGTGAGCCAAGAAATAAAACAACGTGTTGCCCGATGCAATGAGGATTGCAATGGCGACAATCGTGACCAGAAAGCCCGCAATGAGTGACTGCCAATCGTTTGACAGTGAACTATCTAAGCGTCGGCAAGCAAGGTACAGCACAGACGACACCATCGAGACAATCACCAATGCAATCGCCAACAACAAATAACCATCCCAAAAAGGAATCGTCAATTGCCCTTTGACGAAACTCACGGGCATGAAAATCGACGCAATGTATCCCGCCGCGATTGGAATTCCCACCGCACCAATAAAGAACCCGAGACCCGACCTCACGCTTGAAGTAAACGTCACGGCTCAAGATCCAATCATCGGCAACGTCAACCCCATCTCCCCCGCACATTCCACCGCAATCTCATACCCCGCATCCGCATGCCGCATCACCCCTGACGCAGGATCATTCCACAACACTCGCTCAATCCGCTTGGACGCGGCATCGCTGCCATCGCACACAATCACCACCCCCGCATGCTGCGAGAACCCCATCCCCACGCCGCCGCCATGGTGCAGCGACTCCCAGGTCGCTCCGCCCGCCGTATTCAACAGCGCATTGAGCAACGGCCAGTCCGAGACCGCATCCGATCCATCCTTCATCGCTTCCGTTTCGCGATTCGGCGAGGCGACCGATCCTGAATCAAGATGATCGCGACCGATCACGATCGGCGCCTTCAATTCACCGGACTTCACCATCGCATTGAACGCGAGCCCGAGCCGGTGGCGTTGCCCCAACCCTACCCAGCAAATGCGCGCAGGCAATCCTTGAAACGCGATGCGGCTACGCGCCATGTCCAGCCAGTGATGCAGATGTTTGTCGTCGGGAATCAGTTCCTTGACCTTGGCATCGGTTCTGTAAATGTCTTCCGGGTCGCCTGATAACGCCACCCAGCGAAACGGGCCCACGCCGCGGCAGAACAGCGGACGAATGTACGCCGGCACGAACCCGGGGAAATCAAAGGCGTTGGCCACGCCCTCCTCCAGCGCGATCTGGCGAATGTTGTTGCCGTAGTCGAGTGTGGGAATGCCGCTGTGATGCAGTGCAAGCATGGCGCGCACCTGCACCGCCATTGAATGGCGCGCTGCCTGCACGACGGCATTGGGGTCGGATAACCGCAACGCTGCCGCCTTTTCCATCGTCCAACCCTGCGGCAAATAGCCATTGAGCGGATCGTGCGCGGACGTTTGATCGGTGGCGACAGCGGGCCGCGATTTCGCGTCACCTGCGGTCACGCGCGTCGCAATGTCGACAAACACGTCGGCCGCATTGCCGAGCAACCCCACCGAAATCGCTTCGCCCTTTTGGTGCGCAACGTGAATGATGTGCAGCGCCTCATCGAGCGATTTCGCTTTGGCGTCGAGGTAACGTGTGCGCAACCGAAAATCGATGCGCGTTTCATCGCATTCCACCGCCAGCATCGAGGCACCGGCCATGGTCGCGGCCAGCGGCTGCGCGCCGCCCATGCCACCCAAGCCGCCGGTGAGAATCCATTTGCCTTTGAGATTTCCACCGAAATGCTGTCGGCCAATTTCCACAAACGTTTCGTACGTGCCCTGCACAATCCCTTGCGAGCCGATATAAATCCAGGAGCCGGCCGTCATCTGCCCGTACATCATCAGTCCCTTGCGATCAAGCTCGTGAAAGTGTTCCCATGTCGCCCAATGCGGCACCAGGTTTGAATTCGCCAATAGCACCCGCGGTGCATCTTCAAAGGTGCGGAACACACCGACCGGTTTGCCGGATTGAATCAGCAAGGTCTCGTCGGGTTCGAGTTTTTTCAGCGCAGTCAGAATCGCATCAAAACATTTCCAGTCGCGCGCCGCGCGGCCGATGCCGCCATACACCACCAGGTCCTGCGGGTGTTCGGCAACCTCGGGATCGAGATTATTCTGGATCATCCGGTAGGCGGCTTCGATCAACCAGTTTTTGCAGGTGATGGCCGTGCCGCGCGGCGCACGTATGACGCGCGAGGCATCGTGGCGCGGATCAACCGTGGTTGCGGCCGTGGCGGGACGGGACAAGTCGTTCATGAAAATTCCTTTCCGGCGATATCGGGTTTTTTCGCCACAGTCACCTGCATCGTCACCGGAACTGTTTCAAGATCACCGGCCCGGCAATCAATACCCACGCAACGGCAACAATCGTCAAACTCAAAAATACCGCCGCACTGCCGAAATCCTTGGCGCGTTTGGACAACTCATGATTGTCGAGGCTGACCCGATCAACCACCGCTTCGATCGCCGAATTGAGCAACTCCACGATCAGCACGATCAACAGCGATACGATCAGAATGGCGCGTTCCGTCAGCGTGAGCGGCAACCAGATGGCCAACGGCAGCAACACCACGCACAGGCCAATTTCCTGACGAAATGCATGCTCGTTGCTGATCGCCGCGCGGAATCCATCCAGAGAATAAAACATGGCGCGCCAGATTCGTTGCATGCCGCTCTTGCTTTTGTGGCTGCTTTCCAAGAAAAACTCCTTTAGGGATTTATCCAACCGACTGCGCATTGTATCGAGCAACCGCAGGATTGTTTCCATCAACATATTTTCGCGATTATGCGGTTGTCGCGCCGCTGCTTGCCCCAGCCTATAATCGGTTTCCATTCGCCGCCGCAATACCCGCCCGAGCCCCCTCCTCACACGCCATGCCGACCAACTATGAACAACTGATCAAGGCCCTCGACGAACCGGTGTTCGAGATCAATGC
>JANLQC010000402.1:0-1505 GCA_031367575.1 Betaproteobacteria bacterium
CGATCATTACCGCCAAATAGGAAACGGCAAGTATTGCGGTCCAGGCAAACGTCGCCCATTCGGCCTTTTGCGCGATAACGGAAACGAAGTAGGCATTGAACACCGCCGTTAATACGACCGTCGTGTAACCCGAGTTGGCGAAGTCGTACATCGACCAGGCGAACACCTCGCGTTTCTGGACGCCGGGGTTGAGTGCCGAGCGGGCGACGGAAGGTGTAGGGGAGGGTGTTTGCATCCGCGAATGTTAGCCGGATACGCATACACGCACCAAATATGATTGTGCCCGGCCAGAACAGCGCGCCGCGCCGCAAAGCGATGTGCTAGCATTCTGCGGCAACTCTCACAGGATAAAAAACTCTCTCACTCACACATCTACACGGAGAATTGAAAAATGAAAATCAACACACTTGCGGCGCTCCTTGCCGTCGGCCTGTTCGCTGGTGGCACATTCGCGCAACCGGTCGTGAAACCTGTCCCCGCGCCTCTCGACCCAAAGGTGGTCGAATGCCGCGCCAAGAATCAGGCCGAGCATAAGTCTATTGTCGACATGTACCAGAAAGCCAAAGTCGGCGGCAAGATCGATCCGAAAGAAGCGCAAGCGTTCGCCGCCATTGAGGGCAATCTGAAAAAGCATCAAATGTTCCTGGCGCGCGATGGATTTACGATGGCTGATTGCGCGACGATGGCGAAGGATCTCGAAAGCGAAAAAGCGGCTGTAACGCGGATGGCCTCGACCGCCGCCGCACCCGGTACCGCCGTGCCGCCGGGGGTGCCGTCAAAAGGTGGGCCGGTGGATCCGAAAGTGGCCGAATGTCGCGCCAAGAATCAGGCCGAGCACAAGTCGATTGTTGATATGTACATCAAAGCCAAAGCGGCCGGCAAGATCGATCCGAAAGAGGCGCAGGCGTTCGCCGCCATTGAGGGCAATCTGAAAAAGCATCAAATGTTCCTCGCGCGCGATGGATTCAGCATGGCCGATTGCGCGACGATCGCGAAGGATCTCGAACGCGAAAAAGCGGCCGTGGCAAAAATGGCCGGACCACCCGCCGCGACGGGCAAGTAGTTTTGTCATCCGCCGGGAATGAATGTCCGGCGACCGGCGAATCACCCAAGGGGGGCTTCGGCTCCCCTTGTGTTTGGTTTGCCCGCACGGATCGACATGGAAAATATCGCGCGAATTTATTGACGGCTTCCGACATCGCGCCATCGGCAATTTGCACTGGACAAATATGCGCAGATCGCCATTCGACGCGCCTTCCAGTGACAAAATTCCCCGAAATCCCCGCCAATACCAGTGTTGTCCTTGCACCGCCCGCGAATTGCGCGCAGCGTACTCGGCCGGCGCACTTTCAATGCAATTTTTCAGCCGCAACTTCGTGAAACACGCCCGCCTGCTGAAACGTCGTACCGAACAGCCAATGCCTGATTTCAATCCGAATGTTGAATTGCGCTGCATTGTCGTTGCGGTGGCATAGAAACGTTTTGCCGGGTGTGAACACACCGGG
>JANLQC010000424.1:0-11680 GCA_031367575.1 Betaproteobacteria bacterium
TGCGCGGTATCGCGCGCGGCTCGGAATTTCGCGTCGATTTTCGCGGCCACCGCGCGCGGCGCCTCGCCGGCATTGCGCCATTCACGATCGATATCGGAAATGGTGCGTTTGAGTTCGGCAGTGGGCGTATCAGCGGTCAACCCGTTCAAGCGCGCGATCAGCGCTTCGCGGGCGACAAGATGCGACCTGAATTCGGCATCGCGTGCCGCGTGTAGCGCATCGCGGCCTTTGAAAATAGCGTCTGTTGCGGCCTTGAATTCTCCCCACAATTTATTCTCTTCTCCGCGCGCAAGCGGCAACCCTTTGGCGGCTTGCTGCCACTCCGTCTGCAACTCGCGCACCTTGGGAATCGCGTCACGAGCGCTAGGGTCGGCCGCCAACACCTTAGCGCGCTCGATTAGTTTGCTTCGTTTCAATTGCTCCACTCGGCGTACTTCGCCCAGCGGGCCATCAAGTCGTGCGATGGCCGCGTTAAGTCGTGTCTCGAGGCCCTTGCGCGCCTTGTGTGGCACCGTGTGTTCCAGCGGCCCCAATTTGCGCCATTCGGTCTGAAATTGTTCGAGTGTGCGTGCCAGTGCGCGCCAATCCTGCGTTTCGTCTTTGGCGGCATCCGCCAGCACCAGCAGATCCAGCCCGGCAATCAATTTATTGCGTGCGTCGAGATTTTCCTTGCGTACCGCTTTCAATTTATCCAGGTGCGCGGCCACCGGCAGATGCGCGGTTTTCAGCGCGCCGTCGAATTTGCTCCACAGTGTGCGATTGGTGGCACCGCCAAGTTTGTCGAGCTCCTTCCAGCGTTCACGCAGATTGTCAATCGCGTCCGCATGCGCCTTGATCGGCAATTTTTCGGCGGCACTGGCTTTGGCAAGCGCTTCGGCTTCCGCCACCAAATCTTCGCGCACCCGTCCGCCGCCCCAATGCTGCCAACCCTTCAATCGCGCAACTTCACTTTGCACGGCCTCGATGCGCGCTTGTGTTTTCTTGTCCAGCGCCGCTTTTTGTGCGGCTTCATCAACCTTGTGCAGGGCTTGAATGGTTTCACTCAAATGTCCGGCCGCGAGCGCGGTCTCAGCCTCGGTGAGTGCGGCGGTAATGCCTTCAAGTTGCACCTGTCGCGCCGCGTTGCTTTGCTCGCTCGCCTGCTTTTTGACTTCCGCCGAATGTGCGTGACGTGCGTCGGCTTGTTCGCGCTGCCATTGCTCGAAGCGCGCGTTCAGTGCTGCGGCGATATGCGCGTCGCTGATCGGCAGCGCCTGCCAGTGGGCGGCTTCGGTGCCGGTCGCAGCGGGCGGCAAATTATTCAAGAAAGTCAGGCGCGCGCCGGTATCTGCGGCGAGTTGCAGCGCATCGCGAAAGCTAGCTTGGAGTGGTGCCACCGAAGGCACGGCGGCGGCGGCGGCACCCGCAATCAGCGAGGCGGATAACGTTTCCTCGACGAACGCGCGCGCCAATGTGAGCTCGCCATTTTCTTTTTCGCCGCGCGCGACTTGCAGACTCACGGTATGAAATTGCGTCAAGGTGCGGTTCGCCTCAGCGAGCCAGCGTTTGGTCCACAGTTGCTGGTCACCGCGCTCACGCGTGAGGGTCGCGAGCCGGGTCCAGACGGCGGCATAGGCGGCGTTCTGCGCATCTTCCAGCAGCACGGGATTCAACACCCGCCACGCACGATCAAGTTCCACCAAGCGGTTCGCGGGGATGTTCGCCTCTTGTACCAGTGTCGATGCGGCATCGATCAAGATGGTGGCGGCGGCGCGCGCTTCGCGTTCAGCAATCTTCGCCTCCCACCGTTGCTTGGCCTCGCGATGAACGCGCCGATCATGGTTGCGAAATTCGCGCTCGGCCTGCTTGAGCGCGTCTTCACTCGAAAGCGCCTGCACGGCCGCATGTTTGATATCGACAAACGGTGCCGACTTTGCCACCGCGAGCAGCGCCTCGTCATTGCCGAGCGCCGCCTGCAACTGCGCCTGCCAGGGTGTTTTGTCCGGCAGCGGCGCCGGTATCGGTGCCGGCTTGGCGGTTTTTGACTTTTCGGGCGAATCGTCGGGCTTGAATATCTTGTTGAACATGGCGTCGGCAGCGGCTAAATAATGCGGAACGCGCATTGTGACATTTATCCACGCGATTTATTTTGAACCCATTGGATCGTGAGGCCGACTCATCTTGATCGACACCGATTCCCCAATCTCAAATTGGCAATTGCCTCACAATCGGCATATTCGGCGTCCTTGGTTGCAGGCGCACTAATCGATGGGCTTGACGGGAATCACATGAATGATCGAATTCGCAACCTGCTGAATCAAATGACCGCACTCGAAGATGAAATGCGCACTGCGCTCCATGAACAGGAGACCAAGATGTTTTTCGAGATCAAGGGCCGGCGCATTGAATTCGAGAAAGCCATCAAGCAGACTCATCGGAAATTGAAAAAGAATTTTTTCCGCTGGCTGGTCACCAACCGTCCGCAAAACCTCCTTACCGGGCCGATCATTTACGGCATGATTATTCCGCTGATGATGCTTGATCTTTTCGTCAGTTTTTATCAGGCAACGTGCTTCCCCATTTATGGTGTGGTCAAGGTTCGCCGCCGCGATTACATCGTGCTGGACCGGCAGCATCTGGAATATCTGAATTTCATCGAGAAATTTCACTGCACCTATTGCGCGTACGGGGCCGGCCTCACCGCTTACATCTGCGAAATCGTATCAAGAACCGAGCAGTACTTTTGTCCGATCAAACACGCGCATAAAATACTCGGCACCCACCAACGCTATCTCGGTTTTCTTGAATACGGCGACGCGGCCGACTATGAGAAAAAACTTGAAGAATTTCGCGTGGCGCTGGGGCACCATCCTTGAGCGCATTTGGAGATTCAACGATGTATTGGATACTGAAAACGGCACCAGACTAATCGCGCTCCCCAAAATCACTCAGCGGCGCATTGTCCGCAAACGCAAATCCGCTTCGGCCCGAGCGTTTGACCTGATACATCGCGCGGTCGGCCAAGCGTCGCAGGGTGGCGAGATCACTGGCATCTTCGGGAAAAATCGCAATACCGATGCTGGCGCCGCAGGGGATCGATTGGCCGGCGTAATCAACCGGCAGACACACGTTGGCAATGAGCTTTTCCGCGACCGGCACCGCTTCATCGCGGCTGCCCAGCTTGCCGACGATGACGACAAATTCGTCACCGCCGATGCGGCCCACCGTGTCTTCGTTGCGCACGCTCGCCTGCAAACGCTTGGCAATGGTGATCAACAAATGGTCACCCGCCTCATGTCCCCAGGTGTCATTGACTTGCTTGAAACCATTGAGATCGACGAACATGACCGCGACGCGCGCATGGCTGCGTTGCGCGGAATGCACTTTCATCTGAAACCGGTCGTTGGCAAGTTTGGCCATCGGCAGACCGGTGAGCTGATCTTTGCCGGCGAGCTCGGCGATCTTGTCGCGCTGTTGCTCGGTTTCGCGCACCAGATCGAAAATGGTTTTTTGGTACACCCCAAAGGCGGTGAATACCACGAAAGGCATGATCGAGGCCGAGATCAGCATCGACGCCCAACCGGAAAGGCTGGAAACGTAGACGTTGGAATCGAAGGGAATCGTGAGAATGCCCTGCGTAAACAGCAGTGCCGCGATCACCATGCCGGCTCCGCTAAGAATCACCACCAATACGCCGGTACGCACCGGAAAAAAAGTGCTGGTGAGCAGACTGCATATGATCAGATACCAGACCCCGGAACCGAGCAAGCCCATGGTGAAAATGCCACTCGCGCCGATCACGGCGAACAGGGCGAGAAGGATTCGCAGTTTGGCCGGGTATGAGATGCGACGGCGTGCAAAATATAACAACGCCACCAGTGCGCCGACGGCAAGATGAAGTGCATAGACCGGCTGCCATCCCGTCACAACGGTGCGCGATACCGACGCCGGTGCACCAAACAGTGCAATGACAAACATGCCGGACCAGAGCCGATCAAGAAAGGCATGGCGAAGCGCAACCACCCGATCCACGGGCTCTCGGTCTCGGGTGTGATCAATTGCCATGTCATTCGCGTAGTGGGAAGGCAACTCGGCCCCGGATTTGTTGCGCATGCGGGGAGCATAGCAAAAAACAATCGACGTCATGCGCCTGCCGGGGCGTTTGCAGGTAAGGCCAAACCCGCATGGTTTGGGCACCGTTTTGCGCGACTCGGCGTGCAATCAACACAGTTTCGCAGGATGGGTGGAGCGTAGCGATACCCATCATGTCTGCTTGCAAGGGCGATGGGTATCGCTATGCTCCACCCATCCTACCGCCAGTTTTTTGGCGCGTCAGGGTTTTAACCGAGTGCCGTGAATGTCATGCGCCTGCTGGGCGGGTAGGCGAGCCGACGTAACATCTTGCATGTGCGACCGATTCCGGCACGAGGCAACTGAGGCAATTGAGGCAATTCATCCGCAAGGCTTGATGGATAATGGCATCGCGCAGAATATTTCCCGCCAATGAATTCGCCCACTACCTGCCCACGTGAAAAAAATATTGAACCGACTGTTGCCGAAGCGCCTGCGCGTCCTGTGGATCCTGTTGCTCGCGTTTGTTGTATTTAACGCCGGTGTTCGCATTGGTCTGGCGATTTTCAATGGCGAATCGAGTGCGCTAATGCCGTGGCGGCTAGGGTCGGCGATGCTGATCGGTCTGGCTTTTGATATCGGCGTGGCGACGTTTTTTCTGGCGCCACTCGGCTTGCTGTTGCTTATTTGGCCCAATGCGCGCGATGCCTCGCTGCGCATCGTTTTCCTCACGTTGCTGTTGCCGCTGCTGCTGTTGCTGGTGTTTGTCGGCTTCTCCGAATTCACGTTCTGGAACGAGTTTGCCTCGCGCTTCAATTTCATCGCCGTCGATTATCTGATCTACACCAATGAAGTGATCGGCAACATTCGCGAATCGTACAACTTGCCGCTGCTGTTGGGCGGCGTTGGGGCGATCACGTTGGCGCTGTGGTGGATCCTGAGGCGCGCGCTGCGCCCGTGGTGGCAAGGGGAATTGTCAACAAGGCGCAGGTGGATCACCGCGATTATTCTGGTGGCCTTGCCGCCGCTCGCCGTGTTCGTACTCGACGCGCGCTACAAGGAATTTTCCAGCGACGCGCAGGCCAATGAACTCGCGGGCAATGGCTACTTCGATTTCTGGCATGCGTTTTGGTCAAACGAAATCGATTACGAGCGTTTCTACAAGACGTTGCCGCGCACCAAGGCGGTGGCCAAACTGGCCGGCGACCTCGCCGGCAAGCGCGTGCCGGTCACGCTTTCTCAACGCCCCTATATTCGCGACGTCGTCAGCCCAGGCACGCGCAAGCCGCTCAATGTCGTAATGATTTCGGTGGAGAGTTTCTCGGCCGAATTCATGACCGCGTTTGGCAATAGGCAAGGCCTGACCCCGTACTTGGACAAGCTCGCGAACGAAGGCATGTTGTTCACCAAGCTCTACGCCACCGGCACCCGCACCGTGCGCGGTCTGGAGGCGCTAACACTGTCAGTACCCCCAACCCCCGGCCACTCCATCGTCAAGCGCCCCGACAACGCCAACCTCTATTCGATCGGCGAAGTATTCAAGGACCACGGCTACGAGTCGCTCTATCTCTACGGCGGCTACGGCTACTTCGACAACATGAATGCTTTTTTTTCCGGCAATGGTTACACCGTGATTGATCGCACGGCCTTGAAGCCGGAACAGATTCATTTTGAAAATATCTGGGGTGTGGCCGATGAGGATTTGTTCAGCCTGTCGTTGCGCGAACTCGATCAACGCCACGCGGTGAAGAAACCGTTTTTCGCGCACATCATGACCACCAGCAATCACCGGCCATTTACCTACCCCGAAGGCCGCATCGACATCCCGAGCAAGACCGGGCGTGAAGGCGGCGTGAAATATACCGATTGGGCAATCGGCAAATTCATCGAGCAGGCGCGCACCAAACCGTGGTTCGACAACACCTTGTTCGTCATCGTCGCCGACCATACCCACAAGGGCCGCGGTCGCCAGGAATTGCCGCTCGAGAACTATCACATTCCGATGGTGATTTATGCACCAAGGCATGTGCCGCCGCAGCGCGTGGAAACCATCGCCTCGCAGATCGACGTGCCACCGACGATCCTTGGCCTGCTGAATGTTTCCTATCGCTCGCGTTTTTTCGGCCAGGATATTCTGCTCGACGGCCCCAGCCACGAGCGCGCGCTGATGGCGAACTATCAGACGGTGGGCTACTACCGGAGCGGGCGAATTGTTGAATTGAAACCCAACGCGCGGGTTCGCGTGGTGGATGCCGAAACGGGAATGAAAGCGCCGATGGATGAACTCTCGCTGCACTTGATCGATGAAGCCATCGGTTACTACCAGCTGGCGAGTGAGGCGTATCGGCTGGGGGATTTGAAACGATCAGTGAAGCACTGATCGCCTGCGGTAACTACGCCGCGAAAAACTCAACCTTCGCCGCACGCGGCAGTTTCTTCAATGCGGCCTCGGCCCGCGACGCACTCGAACGATCCGCAAATTCCATCACCGCGACGACGCGCAACGGTGGATTGGCCCGCGTATAGCGCGCACCGATGCCGAATACGTGCTCGGCAAAACGGCGTTCAAGGTCGGTGGTAATGCCCGCGTAGTAGCGACCGTTTTCACATTCGAGCAAATACAGTAACCACACAGCAAGGTGGGATGTTGACTTGATCTTCACGGCGAACATTGTCGCCGATACGGCTCAAAGCGGCGATTAAGTTGAATTTTTTCACCAGGAGAAATCATGAAGCGACTGCCGCCCTTATCGACTTTGCCGGTACTGGAAGCGGCCGCTCGCCTGCAAAGCTTTTCCGCCGCCGCAACACGCTAACAGCCGCAAAATGCGCGCGTTTCGCGGCCTTGCAAACATGATGCGATCGCGCCGATGATTTGAACGCCAGCGGATATTGCTACACTTGATCCACTTGATCAACATGAACATGCCCAGCGAACACAACTACAGCCGCCGATTCACGCTCGACAATCTGGATATCTGCGGCCAAGTGGTGCGCCTGACGGATGTCTGGCGCGACATGCACATTGGCCGCCACTACCCGGCCAACGTCAAACAGTTTCTGGGTGAAATGGCCTCGGTGGCGGTATTGGTCGGCGCGGGATTGAAGCAGCCCGGCAGAGCGTCGCTCCAGATCCAGCGCACGCCAAACGACAATGGCACCGTTGTCACTTACACCGGCCCGCTTGCCGTGGTTGATTGCACCGACAATTTGGGCGTGCGGGGCATGTCGGCGGCGGATTTCAAAAACGGTGCGGCCACCTTTGCCGAATGGGTCGAAGGCTGCACCCTCGCCATGACGCTCACTTACACCAACACCACGCAAATCTACCAGAGCATCGTGCCGGTATCGGGCCTATCGGTGGCCGAGTGTTTTGAACACTACTTCGATCAATCCGAGCAATTGCCCACCCATTTGTGGCTCGCCGCGAATGAATCCGGCGCGGGCGCGCTGCTGCTGCAAAAATTGCCGAACGCGGACATCAAGGATGCCGACGGCTGGGCACGCGTCGAACAACTGGCGGCGAGCGTGAGTGACGCCGAGTTGACTTCGCTGCCGACAGATCAATTGCTGGCGCGGCTGTTTCACGAAGAAGACGTGCGCGTCTATGAGGCCAAGGCCGTCAGTTACGCCTGCAAACGCGACCTTCAAAAAGTCGACAACCTGTTGAGATCACTGGGTCGGGACGAGATGGAAGCGACACTCGCCGAACTGGGTTACGTCGAGGTCAAGGACGACATCTGCAATCAGGTCTATCGCTATGATCGCGATGCGGTGGCACGATTATTTTCGCGGGAATGACACGTGATCAGAGGTTCCCTAACTTCTAGCGCCCGCGACGATGCCCCGACCACCCGTGGCCCCAGTAGCTGCCGCGTCCCCATGTATATCCCAATGCCACGCCGAGCAGCGGATAAATCGGTGAAGGGTAATACTCCGGATAGTAATAAGTCCGCGCCGGATAGTAGGGGCGCTCAACATAAATCGGCTCCCGATAAGTGCGTTCGACATAGACCGGCTCCGGCGCATTCACCGACTGAACCGGCGCACTCGATAGCGCCTGTGCAGAAGACGGCGTGACATCCAATTCGATGGTCGGCCCCGGCGGGAACGGCAACTGCACTGTGTGCTGGCGACCTGCATATTCGTACACGACCTTGTAGCCGATGTTGCGATCTTCGGTCACCATTTCGGTGCGGCAGCGCTGGCGCCCATCGACATCATTGGCGCAGGTCGAGCGCGGTTCGGTCACACGCTTCAATACCGGAGTGCTGGAAAGCACTTTGCCGATTTCCTGTGCCGCGACCATGCCGGAAAAGGCCGCCGCCACTGACGCCAGAACAGAAACTAAAATTTGCTTTTTCATGATCGTCACCTCCTGTGTTGCGTGAAAGATTGCATCTCAACCAGCCACGTCGTGCGGGGTGGCCACCGGATTCATGTGCCAGCATCATTTTCTACCCATTTTGACTGCATTGGGCGGGCAGAGTTCGCGGATGGAGGCAAAAAATTGTATTGAGATGTTACCGATGCCAGTATTGCCGATTCAGGTGGCCAAACAAGAAAGAGTCTTTTATCGGCGCAGCGTTTCAGCGGTTTGTGCTTCAAACTGCGCGCCAGATATAGAGTTTACTTTTCGGAAAACCGGTAAAAACCCGCCAACGCCTCGTCGACAAATACGGTAGGCTGGGTGATGGCAACCCTCATTCCCGCCATCGGCACCTGCAAGTTCGCGACCTCCGGTGAGCGCCGGTTCGCCGAACGTTTGCAGGAAAAACTGGAAGACGATTACCTGCTTTGGTATGACGTACCTGTCGGCCCGGCCAATGCACACCCGGATTTCGTCGTGCTTCATCCCCGACGCGGCATTTTGATTTTGGAAATCAAGGACTGGAAACTGGATATCATCCTCGGCGCGGACAAGAGCAGTTTTCAGCTTCATCTCGATACCGGCTTGAAGCATGTACCGAACCCGCTGGAGCAGGCGCGCCAATATGCGCATGCGGTGGCAGATTGCCTGAAAAAGGATCCTCAACTCACCTTCGGCGATGGCCGGCTCAACGGACAATTGCTGTTGCCCTGGGGTTATGGTGTGGTGTTGTCAAACATTACCCGGCGCGAGTTTGAACACGCGGAACTTGACGCGGTGATTGAGTCGCGCCACGTCATTTGCAAGGACGAAATGACGGAATCGGTCGATGCCGAACTGTTTCAACGTCGAATGTGGGAAATGTTCACGATTCGTTTTCGCGGTCACCTGTCGCTACCGCAAATCGACCGCATCCGCTGGCACATGTTTCCGGAAATTCGTGTCGCACCGCGTTCGCTTGATCTATTCACCGACGACATCACAGAACGCAGTGGCGGCGACTCCGGCGCGACAACGGGCGTGCCCGCGATCATGCAGGTCATGGACTTGCAGCAGGAACAATTCGCGCGGAGCCTCGGCGAAGGGCATCGCGTGGTGCATGGTGTGGCCGGTTCCGGAAAGACACTGATTTTGGGCTATCGCGCGATTCATTTGGCAGCCGCGTGCGCGAAACCGATACTGGTACTTTGCTACAACAAGAAACTCGCCGAGCGGCTTGAACACTGGATGCACGCTAAAAACGTTTCAGACAAGGTAGTGGTCATGAATTTTCACAAATGGTGTCACACACAGTTAAGCGCGTTTCATGTGACGCCGCCCAGGCACTCAAACGACGATGGCTACTTTGAGGCGCTGGTTTCGCGGGTCATTGGCGCGGTGGATCGTCGGCAAATTCCCGGTGGCCAATACGACGCCGTGTTGATCGATGAAGGCCATGATTTCAAGCCGGAATGGTTCAAACTGGTCGTACAGATGGTCAACCCGACAAGCAATTCCCTGCTGGTGCTGTATGACGACGCGCAATCGATTTACCGAAAAGCGACCAAACAAAAATTCAGCTTCAAGAGTGTTGGCATCGATGCGCAGGGCCGCACCACCGTATTCAAGATCAATTATCGGAATACGCGCGAGATCCTGCGCGTGGCCTCCGCGTTCGCGGCAGACCTCCTCATCGAGCGCAACACCGACGAAGACAACGTGCCCACCGTTTCGCCGATCGCCATCGGTCGTGCGGGGGTCGCTCCCGTGTTCATCCATTTTCCGACAATTCCCGATGAAGCCTCCTGGATCGCCTCGCGCCTCAGGCAGGCGCACGAATCCGGCCTGCCATGGCATGCGATGGCGGTGTTTTATCGCGAATTTCCGCGCACCGGCAAGGCCATCGAAACCGCACTTCGCAAGATGGGTGTACCGCTGACTTTGCAATCCGCAGTGGAGTTCGGTGCCACGCAGGACACCGTCAAACTGATGACAATGCATTCGTCAAAAGGGTTGGAATACCCCATGGTGGTGGTCGCGGGACTTGGCGCGTTTGATCCTGCGGGCGAGGATGAAATACGCGACGAAGCGCGCCTTTTGTATGTGGCGATGACGCGCTCGACCGACGATTTGGTGATGACCAGTCATCGCGAAACCGGCCTTACCCGGCGATTGGCCATGGCGATCGGATCGGTCGGATCGGTGGGAACCGCATGAAACCATTGACCAGTTGCCGTGCGCATCAAACACCAAAAAAATCGGTATGCTGGTCGGATTAAACTGAACCGAGGCCGCCATGACACCCGCGCCATCCGCAACCGCCCAACCCCTCACCGACGCCGAAATATCGCACCTCGAATTTCTGCTGGCCACGCCCGCGTTCGCCAAACAATCGATGGGGCTCGATGAGATTCAGGGCTATGTTTGCGCCATCATCAGCGGGCCCGCGCAGGTGAGTGCGGCGCAATGGTTGCCCGCGGTCCTCGGTAATCCCGAATTTGAGAGTGAGGCGCAAGCCGAGGAAGTGAAAGCGTTGCTGTTGCGTTTTTTTGATGAAATCGCCGCCGACTTGAAAGCCGGCGAATCGCTCGGATTGGTGCTGAATCTGGAGGATGCGCCGAAAGAAGGCGGTGAATCCGATTACGATTATGGCGCGTGGTGCCAGGCCTATCTTGATGGCGTTGAATCGTCCACGATCGGGTGGACGGAAGCGGGCGACGATGAGGAAATCAACGATTTGCTGTTTCCGATCAGCCTGCTTGCAGGCGAAATTGATCCGAAAGCATTGCGATCCGTGAAGCCGCAGGAAATGACGGCACTATTGAAGGAATGCCGCGAAGATTTGCCGATGCTGGCGGTGCAGATTTATCAGTATTTTCAGTCATTGCGCGAGCGGCCGAAAGCCACGGTAAACCATCCGGGCACCGCCGCAACGCAGCAGGCGGTGGAGAAAAAGAAGTTGCATTGAGTGGGTAACGGGTTGCTTTCATTTCCCGTCCGTGTTGAAGAGAGCTGGCGGGTCGGTTTCGTGCCTCACCCGCATTGAACTCAAGGACCCGCGCGCGTTTCCGGCCATTTTTGCTTGAAACGCCGCGCCAGTGCTAGTAACTAGTGGACTCATACTCGATGTCGGCAACCAACAGACGATCACAGCCGAAACCGCCCTTTGCCGCGAATTCAAGTTCCGTAGGATGGGTGGAGCGCAGCGATACCCCACGTGGCCCCCCGCAACAACGATGGGTATCACAGCGCTCCACCCAACCACCCAACCGTTTTCCAGGG
>JANLQC010000461.1:0-2195 GCA_031367575.1 Betaproteobacteria bacterium
CATGCCGGTGAGGATCGCGCAACTGGCCACGAACGCATAAAAGCGGCGCATCACCACGTTACTGGTGCAGTGAATGTAACTATGCGTGTATCGGGCGGCGACATAGCTCCATGCGAGCAATACCTGCGCCGTGCAAATCAATCCCGCCGAAAAAATAATGAGACACGCAACATGGAACAGCACTGGCGTCTCGAACAAATTCTTGAAATTGTCTGCCGCGCGCGAATCGGTAATGGTCGCCGCCATCTGCGCGGAGGTCGCGGTTTTCTGTGGATGCACGCGGTTCGATTTGTAAAACGCGACGCGCCGCATGAGCATCGTGCCTGCCACGATGCAACAGAGCAGGAACATCGCCAGCAGCGGATACAGAATCAGTTTTGCGGCCATCGATCAATCCTCCACGATCCAACTCGCGCGGCGCTTTTCCAGAAATGCCGCAACCCCTTCGCGGCCCTCGGTGCTGGCGCGCACGCGCGCGATGCGTTGCGCGGTTTCATCGACCACCGCGTCGTCGATGCGTTGTCCCGACACGGCGGCGATCAGTTGCTTCGCCTCCGCAATCGCACCCGGGCCGCAAGTCAAAAGTGCGGTTGCCATATCGTTGATCCTGTCGTCCATCGCCTCATCGTCCGGCGCCAGTTCGTGCAACAAGCCGAGACGAAACGCCTCGGCCGCATCGAAGCGTTCGGCGCTCAGAAAATACCGGTGCGCGGCGCGTTCACCGATGGCCGCAATCACGTAGGGGGAAATCACCGCCGGGATCAATCCCAGTTTTGTTTCCGACAGCGAGAATGTCGCGCCCTGCGTGCCGACCGCGATGTCGCAGCACGCCACCAGTCCAACGCCGCCACCGTATGCGGCACCTTGCACGCGCGCGATGGTCGGTTTGGTCATGCCATGCAGGGTTCGCATCAGGGTAGCCAGGCCCATCGCGTCGCGCAGGTTTTCGGCCTCGGTGTAGCCCGCCATGCGCTTCATCCAGTTCAAGTCGGCACCGGCCGAAAACGATTTGCCAACGGCGGAGAGCACGATCACCCGTACTGCGGCATTGCTATCCAGTGAGCGAAATTCCGCCGTCAATTCCGCGATCAACGCGTCATCAAACGCGTTGTGTTTTTCAGGATTATTGAGGGTGACGATGCCGACCGGGCCATCGATTTCGAGAATGATTTTATTCATCATTGCATCCGGTTACATCCTGAATACACCGTAATCGGTCTTCTCAATCGGTGCATTCATCGCCGCCGACAACCCCAGCCCCAGCACCATGCGGGTATCTTTCGGATCGATCACGCCATCATCCCAGAGGCGCGCGGTGGCGTAATAGGGGTTGCCCTGATCTTCATATTGCTGGCGGATTGGCGACTTGAACGCCTCCTCTTCCCCGGCCGTCCAGGTGCCGCCCTTGCCTTCAATGCCATCGCGTTTCACTGTCGCCAACACCGATGCCGCCTGCTCGCCGCCCATCACCGAGATGCGTGCATTGGGCCACATCCACAGAAAGCGCGGATTGAAGGCGCGCCCGCACATGCCGTAATTTCCGGCACCGAAACTGCCGCCGATGACCACGGTAAATTTCGGTACTTTCGCGCAAGAAACGGCGGTGACCATCTTGGCGCCGTCCTTGGCGATGCCGCCGGTCTCATATTTTTTCCCAACCATGAAACCGGTAATGTTTTGCAGAAAAATCAGCGGAATGCCACGCTGATTGCAAAGCTCGATAAAGTGCGCGCCTTTCAATGCCGATTCGGAAAAAAGTATTCCGTTGTTGGCAATGATGCCGACCGGGAATCCCCAGATGTGCGCAAAGCCGGTGACCAGCGTTGTGCCATACAAGGCCTTGAATTCGTGAAAATCCGAATCGTCAACGATGCGCGCGATGACTTCGCGGATATCGTAGGGCTGACGCGTGTCTTTCGGAATCACGCCGTAGAGTTCCTCTGCGGCATAGCGCGGTTCAACCACGGCTTGCATCGTAACCGGAACATTTTTGTTGCGGTTCAGGTGCTTGACGATTTCGCGCGCGATGCCGAGTGCGTGCTTGTCGTTTTCGGCCAGATGATCGGTGACACCGGAAGTGCGCGAATGCACGTCGCCGCCGCCGAGTTCTTCCGCCGTGACGACTTCGCCGGTCGCGGCTTTCACCAGCGGTGGGCCACCCAGGAAAATCGTTCCCTGATTTTTGACGATGATCG
>JANLQC010000268.1:0-2547 GCA_031367575.1 Betaproteobacteria bacterium
GCTCGCACAACCATTCGGCGTGCGCCATTCCATGAACCGGTAAACGTCCGGGATCGTCAAAAGATGTTGTTTGCGAACGGTGTCGCGCACTTCCTGATGGGTGCGATCCGTGCATCCACATATCGATTTTTTCTTCGGCGCTTCCGAGTAGTCTCCTCCTGCCGTGAACATCAGAATTTGCTCAACCAACCCGGTGCAGGAGCCGCACGAACTGGAGGCCTTGGTGTGTTTGCGGACATCATCGAGCGTGAACAGTCCCTTGTCCGTGATTGCTTTGACAATCACGCCTTTGCAGACACCGTTGCAGCCACAGACCTCGGCGCTATCCAGCATCATTGCCGCCTTGTTTTGTCCCTGATGCCCCGTGTCGCCGAGATTGGATTCGCCGAACATGAGTCGATCACGCATCGCGGAGACATTGGTGCCATCGCGCAACAGCTTGAAAAACCACGCGCCGTCGATGGTGTCACCGACCATCACGGCACCGATCAATTTGTCGTCTTTGATGACGAGACGTTTGTATACGCCCGCAGCGGGATCGGCCAACACAATATCCTCGCAGCCTTCGCCGCCGCTAAAGTCGCCGGCGGAAAACAAATCAACGCCGGTCACTTTGAGCTTGGTGGAGGTCAATGAGCCGGTGTAGCGGCCGATGCCGAATTGCGCGAGATGATTCGCGCACACTTTGGCTTGTTCAAAGAGCGGCGCCACCAGACCGTAGGCGATGCCGCGATGGTTCACGCATTCACCGACGGCGTAAATGCGCGGGTCATAGGTCTGCATGGTGTCATTCACCACCAGGCCTTTATTGCAATGCAGGCCGGCCGACTCCGCGAGTTGCGTATTCGGGCGGATGCCGACTGCCATCACCACCAGTTGCGCGGGAATTTCTTCGCCGGTGTTGAGTTTCACCGATTTGACGCGGCCCGCTTTGCCGTCATCTGCATCACCGATCAGCGCCTCGGTATTCGCCTGCAAACGAAACTTGAGACCCTTGGCCTCCAATGTTTTTTGCAGCAAGCCGGCGGCGGTGCGATCCAGCTGGCGCTCCATCAACCACGGCATCACGTGCACCACGGTCACATCCATGCCGCGCAATTTCAATCCGTTGGCGGCTTCCAGACCGAGCAGCCCGCCGCCAATCACCACCGCCTGCTGATAGGTGGCAGATGCGTTGATCATTCTTTCGGTATCGTCAATATCGCGATAAGTGAGCACGCCTCCCAAACCTTTACCGGGCAGCGGCAGGATGAAAGGGTTGGAGCCGGTCGCGAGCAGAAGGCGATCATAAGATTCGCGCGTGCCGTCGTCGGCAATCACTGCACGCGCCTTGCGATCAATCTTCACCACCTTCTTGCTGGTGTGCAGGCGGATGCGGTGCGCCGCGTACCAATCAAAATCGTTCAGCACGATATCCTGCAAGGTCTGCTCGCCCGCGAGTACCGGCGAGAGCAGGATGCGGTTGTAGTTGGCGTGCGGCTCGGCACCGAAGACAGTGATGTCGTAAAGATCCGGCGCGATTTTCAGCAACTCTTCCACGGCACGAATGCCGGCCATGCCGTTGCCAACCACCACCAGTTTCATTTTCTGCATTTGTCGCCCACGATCAGTCTTTGTATAGGACATGACTCGCAAGAACAGTGCCAGAGACAATTGGTTCCGTTTGCCCGCAATTCATCGATGTCAACGGACTAAATGCGTTATTGCGGTGCGCAAAATTGCCGACCCGCACCAAACTCGCGCGCCAAACTTGCGCGCCTGATGCCTCCGCCGGTTTGCATGTACCGGTACGCATGCGGTCGAACGCTGGCACGCCAATTGCAATGGACGTAGTCAACGACATTGATGATAGGAACCACATGAACAAGTCATTCTGGAAAGCAGGCCACCGACCGACACTGCTGGCGGCGTTCCTGTATTTCGACCTGAGCTTCATGGTGTGGGTGATGCTGGGGCCGCTGGGCGTGCAGATCGCCAACGACTTGGGACTGAACGCCGCGCAGAAAGGATTGATGGTCGCCACACCGGTGCTGGCAGGCGCGCTGCTGCGTTTGGTGATGGGGGTGATGGTTGATCATCTGAAACCAAAATTGGCCGGTGTGATCGGTCAGGTCATCGTCATCGTTGCGCTGCTGGCGGCGTGGCTGTTCGGCATTCATACCTATGAACAAGTGCTGCTGTTGGGCATCGCACTCGGCGTGGCAGGCGCATCGTTCGCGGTGGCGCTGCCGCTCGCGTCGCGCTGGTATCCGCCGCAACATCAAGGCACCGCGCTTGGCATTGCCGGTGCCGGCAACTCCGGCACGGTATTGGCCGCCCTGTTCGCGCCCTCACTCGCGGTGGCGTTTGGCTGGAACAATGTATTCGGCCTCGCCGTCATTCCGCTGGTACTGACACTGGTGGTGTATTGCATGATCGCGAAGGACAGCCCGACCTGTCCGGCACCGATGTCGCTCTCCCGCTATCTGCAGGTGTTGCGCGACAAGGATGCATGGTGGTTCATGTTTTTTTATAGCGTCACCTTCGGCGGCTTCGTGGGCCTGGCGG
>JANLQC010000601.1:0-3309 GCA_031367575.1 Betaproteobacteria bacterium
GCGCAAGCGATGCGCTTTTCGGTTTGGGACAAGCCCCGCGTAATCGGCTGTGCTGAGAACTTTCCTCTTCACATCGCGCTTCCGCGTGGTTGCTTTGATGCGGCGAAAGCACTGCTGCGTGACAATGGCATTACTTGTGAGATCGCGGACGAACGCAATTTCGGCCAGCTAATCAGTGTTGCCTTCGCAGGCACGCTACGGCCCGATCAGGAAACGGCCGTCGCGGCAATGCTGCAACACGATGCCGGCGTGTTTTGCGCACCCACTGCATTTGGCAAGACCGTGACTGCTGCAGCGCTGATCGCGCAACGCGGTACGAACACACTGGTACTGGTCCATCGCACCGAGTTACTCAAGCAATGGCAGGAGCGCTTGCAAGTCTTCCTCGGCGTTGGCAAGGGTGTGGTTGGCACGATTGGCGGTGGCAAGGCAAAGCCCACCGGAAAGATCGACATCGCGGTCATGCAATCGCTTTCCCGACAGGGCGAAATCAACGAATTGGTCGAAAACTATGGCCAGGTTATCGTGGACGAGTGCCACCACATCGGCGCAGTGTCGTTCGAAAGCATTCTTAAACGCATCAAGGCCAGATACGTTCTTGGACTGACAGCTACACCGATTCGTCGCGATGGACAGCAGCCCATAATTTTCATGCAATGCGGGCCGATTCGGCACACTGCCGCCAAGGCGACAAGTGCACCTCGAGAATTGGTGGTAGTGCCGCATACGCTGGAGGCGAATATTGCGTTACCGGTCGATGCCAGGATTCAGGATGTGTTCAGTCATCTTGTCCATAATTCCGTTCGCACACTCGCCATTGCAACTGATATCGTCAAAGCGTTCCAGGAAGGCCGCAAAGTGTTGGTGCTGACCGAACGTACCGAGCATCTGCGAGCAATCGCAACGGAGCTTGCTGGCAAAGTAGCCACGATGTACACGTTGCACGGTCGAATGCCCAAGAAGCAACGTGCCACGCTGATCGACAACTTGAATCGCCTGCCACCCGACGCGCCGCGCGTCTTGCTATCTACCGGCAAACTGGTCGGCGAAGGGTTCGATCACCCGCCGCTCGACACGCTGGTCCTGGCAATGCCGATTTCCTGGAAAGGCACACTGCAACAATATGCAGGGCGTCTGCACCGCGAACACGCTACAAAAACCGATGTCCGCATCATTGATTTTGTCGACGCTGGCCACCCGGCGTTGCTGCGGATGTGGGACAAGCGCCAACGCGGATATCGGGCGATGGGCTACCAAATATGTGGCCACCAGTGATAGTAGGGGAAACATCCGACGCCTTGCTCTGAATCTGACCGGAATCGTCACACCGGAAACCCGCGCCACACTTTAAGCACTTTGCACCTAGCAGCGCCAGTGCTCGGTTTGAACTTCGTACACATCGAAATACTACTTTCCCACCTCCCCTATCGAATTTATCAACTTCTCCCACCCCTCCACCCGCACCCTCGCCACCGGCGTGGTGCCGCCCTTTCCATCCGGCCGATACACAATAATCTCTGCGATCTCCAGATGCATCCACTCTGCCTTGTCTTTCGAACCGTGTACATGCGAGACCAGCAGCGTGTTGGTGCCGCGCGGCGGCACTTCAATCAGTTGTTTGAAGCGCGCCGCGCCAACGTCGAACCCCGGCGGCATGCCACCCGGGTTGAGATCTTCGGTGATTTCGTAAGCCCCCAGCCCCAAAAGGCGCGCGGTGTCGAGGTTGCGGCAGGGCTGCGATGATCGTAGAGATCCGATGGGAATTTTCAGTTCGCGCAATGCGGCACCGACGGTGCGCGCCTGCGCTTCACCGACCGGCGTGAGATTGCTGGTGTCGCATTTTTCCGTCGTCGGCGGAATCTGCAGCGCGTGCCGCATGTACAGCACGTAGCCGCCGCTGCGCAATGCGTCGACGAGTTTTGCCCCTTTCAATTCGGTGGCCGGATCGACCAGTGGCAACACCGGCACGGCGGGTGGCGCAACTTGCGCCACGAGCATCGTCGAATTCACCGCGACAATTGCAAATGCGATTTTTAAAATCAGCGACTTCACAGACTCTCCCTCACTCGCCAATAACTGGCAAATCGCGGTAACCCGGTTTTAGTCAGCCCGCGATGGGTATAGGTAACGGTGGTGCCGACCGGCGGCGGATTTGCCCTCACGGCATCGCTGAATCCGGTGCCGATATTGAAGCGTTTTCCATCGGGCATTTCGACCCGCAGCGCGCCGAGCATGCCGGCATATTTTCCCTTGCCGGGGATATGCGCAACCACCGTCGCTTCGGTGTCGTCGAGCGGTTTCAGTTTCAATAGCGCATCGCTGCGCCCGGTCACATACAGCGCATCGGCGCGATGCAGCATCAAGCCTTCACCACCCGCTTTCACGATGTCATCGAGCTTCTTTTTCAGCGCCGCGCGAGTCGCGACGCGGAATTG
This sequence comes from Betaproteobacteria bacterium, assembly GCA_031367575.1. Taxonomy (GTDB): domain Bacteria; phylum Pseudomonadota; class Gammaproteobacteria; order Burkholderiales; family Usitatibacteraceae; genus UKL13-2. Next base: position 2,436 of record JANLQC010000601.1, read on the forward strand.
TTCGACCGCGATCAGTTGCGGCCACTTCGCCTCGCGGACAATGTCGATAATGCTCGCATAGCGTTCTGTAAATGTCCCTGCCGCGCCCGGCAATTCAAAAATCTGATACTTGATTTCGCGCCATTCAGTATCGACCGGCACAATTTTGCGCACGTAACCGGACAGCGTTTCAAATTTGCCACGCGCGAGCCAAAGTTCGCCATCGAGCGGTGTCTTGGGTAATTTTTCGATGAACCATGCTGGCGCGTTGACCACGTTGCCGCTGCGAAAACGAAGAATCTTGCCATCCCAAATTGCGCGCACACTGTCAAATTTTTCGCTGATTAAATATTGCGCGGGATCGATGGAGGGATCGAGTTCCTTGGCGAGGATGATGGGTGGCGCGGCGGCGAACGCCGGAAACGCAGCGATTGCCGCAAAGGCGACGACGGCGATGAGCGTTTTGAAGCAGTCGGGAGATTCTGGAGTCCGTCGTTCCGGCGAAGGCCGGAATCCAGTGCTTCCTAACGTATTGACATGACGATGGGCTGGATTCCGGCCTTCGCCGGAATGACGAGAACACGGGAAAAGTGCTGAAATCAAGCAGTCCACCCCTAGCACTGGCGCGCCTTTCGGCGGCATTTGTGCCTGAACACCCCGCCAGTGCTGGTGTTTGATGTCAGCATGGGGGCTACGGGATCGCCAAGCCGGAGCGCGCCTTCACCGCCGACACGTCAACATTGGTGATCGTTCCCGTCGCATTCACGTCGAACAAATAATTGTTGCCCGTGTTCACCGGCGCGCTGACACGTGCTTTTACGGCCGAGACATCCGACGCATTCACGCGGCCATTGCTGTTCGCGTCGCCGATGAGGAAACCAACCGCGACCGACAC
>JANLQC010000606.1:0-3551 GCA_031367575.1 Betaproteobacteria bacterium
CTTGAGCGCCGGCAGCGAAACCGCCAAGCCGTGGCTGGTGGATCGGCTGCTGCGAAATTTTCTGGTGGACCTTACCGGCAACACCCATCGCGCCGAATTTTCCATCGACAAACTGTATTCGCCCGATGGTCCCACCGGACGTCTGGGTTTACTTGAATTCCGCGCCTTTGAAATGCCGCCGCATCCGCAGATGTCGCTCACGCAGATGTTGCTGTTGCGCGCGCTCATCGCGCGATTTTGGAAAACACCCTACCAGCACCAGTTGATTCGCTGGGGCACCGAGCTGCATGATCGTTTCATGCTGCCCTATTTTGTGGCCAAGGATATGCGTGCCGTGTGCGATGACCTACAAACCCATGGCTATCCGGTGAAGTATGAGTGGCTCGCGCCGTTCCTTGAGTTCCGTTTTCCGCGCTTCGGCTCGGTCGCGTATCAGGGCGTGGAAATGGAGTTGCGCCAGGCCATTGAGCCGTGGCATGTGCTCGGTGAAGAAATGGCGGTAGGTGGCACGTCGCGCTATGTCGATTCATCGATTGAGCGCATGCAAATCAAAGTCACCGGCATGACGCAGCATCGCCATCTGGTGACCTGCAATCGCCGCGTGCTGCCGCTCTCACCCACCGGTGTGCCGGGCGAATTCGTGGCCGGCGTGCGCTTTCGCGCCTGGGCACCGCCCTCCGCACTGCATCCAACCATCGGCGTGCAATCGCCGCTGGTGTTCGATCTGGTTGATGGTTGGGCCAAGCGTTCCGTCGGCGGCTGCACCTATCACGTCGTCCATCCGGGAGGCCGCAGCTACGACACCTTTCCGGTTAACGCGTTTGAGGCCGAAGCACGCCGCGTCGCACGTTTCCAGAAACTCGGCCACACCCCGGGGCCGATGGATTTCAAACCCGAAGGACGCAATCCCGCGTTTCCGTTTACTCTCGACCTACGAAAGAAACCCGACTTCGATAGCGCGCAGTACATGCCGGTGAGGCCGGCCGGGGAGCAATAGGCGGGACGTATTTATCGCCTGATTGAGTCATCAAAGTCTAGCACTGGTGCGCATCTTCAGGCATTTATTGCCTGCAAGGCCCACCAAATGGCGATCTACGCCGTGGGGTACTACTATTTACCGTCAATTCTTGTCATCCAAATCGGTAGCATGGGACGGTTGGCTGAATCCTGCCGAGGGCTATTCAAAGCGAACCACAAGGCGCCTCATGTAGTCTGCATATTCTTCGATTGATGCCGCCACGGCGGCGGCGTCACGCGCGCTGGCATTGGCCTCAATGCGCCCGCCCAAATCGGTCAATGCCTGAAAACCGAAACTGCCCCCGACGCCTTTCAGGCTGTGCCCCGCCTGCCGCACCGCGTCAAAGTCTGCGGCCGCCAGCAACGCCTGCAGGCGCGTGATTTCCAGTTTTCGGTTGGCGAGAAAACGCGGCATCAACGGTTCCAGTTCGCGGGAGACCGTCACCTGGATCGATTCGGACATGGCTTTGTCAACCTTGGTTAAAAATGGATGCCGCGCAAAGTCTGGCACTTAAACCGGCGTTGCAGGGTGTTAGGATACCGTCAAAATCCCCACTTGTTTGCGCGCGCTGCTGCGCCCCATCCCATGCCCGTTTCAGATTCAACGACAAAAGTATTCGTTTCAGGCGTTCCGGCGGATACGGCAGCCGATATTGCCGTCTCTGATCGCGACCCGCGTTTTGTCGCCGAGCAAGTCAGGCTTTTGTTTCGCAACGCACCCGCATCGATTGCCACAACGCTGATCATCAGCACCATCATCTATGGTTTCATGGCCTATGCGGCGATGCCTTATTCCGGCGCGTGGTTAAGTTGGGTAATGCTGGTTTCGCTTTGGCGCGGCCAACTTGCCTGGCAATTTCATCAAACGCCCGGGTCGGCCGACGCTGCCGCGAAATGGATGGAAAAATTTCTGCTGGGCGCGTTCGCCGCCGGTGCGGTCTGGGGTCTGCTGGGTGCGCTTTTTTTCGCCTCCGCCCCGACCGAGATTCGCATCGCAATCATCATGGTATTGGCAGGCATATCGGCCGGTGCCATCGGCGTGTTCGCGGTCGCGATGCGGGTATACGCCGCCTTCATGCTGCCGATGTTGCTGCCGCTCGCGATCACGCTCAGCGTGGAGAGTCAGGCGGTGTACCGCATGGTGGCCGCCATGGGGGTTATTTTTGTCGTTGTTTCGCTGATGTTTGCGCGCAACACCGGCCGCACCCTGAAAGAGGCGATCCTTCTCAAGTTCGCACACGAGGCCACGCTCGCGCAATTGAGTGAGGAAATTCGCGTGCGCGATCAGGTGTCGGCGGATTTGATGGCGCGCGACTCACAGATGCATATGCTGGGCGAAAACGTTCCAGCAATCATCGCGCAATACGACCGCAATGAAATCCTCCGCTATTGCAACCGCGCATACGCCGACCTGTTCGGCAAAGGCGTGAATGAGATCATCGGTCGCCATGGGAGTGAATTACTGAGTGAAGACCGGTTCGCCAAACAGGTGGCGCTGGCGACCCGCGCCATGGCAGGCGAACCGCAGCGTTACCGGAGCAGTCGCCAATTGCCTGATGGCTCGACCATCTCCCTCGACGTGCATCGCGCGCCGTTCCGCCTGGACTCCGGAATCATTGACGGGCACTTTCTGTTTGCCATCGATACCACGGAACAGGACCGATTGCACGAGGCGCTGCGCGCCAGCGAAGCGAAGGCAAAATCGTTTCTGCAAAGTCTGGAGCTTTCCGGCGAGGCGATTTTTACCAAGGCAATCGACGGCGTAATTACCTCCTGGAATCACGGGGCGGAGCGCATTTATGGCTATACGGCCGACGAGGCGATCGGCCGCTCAATTCGCGACTTGCAAATGAAAGGCCTGACGGATGCCGAGTATGCAGACGTGCTGCGCCGAATCGGATCCGGCAAACCGAGCAACGTCGAGGCGCGCCGTCTGCACAAGGATGGCAGCGTGATTTATGTGCTGATCGCGACCAGCCCGATCTTTGATACGGACGGCACACTGCTGGGCGAAAGCACCGTCGCGCGCGACATCACGGCAATGAAACTCGCGCAGCTTGCCGTCGCCAACACCGAACGCGAATTGCGATTGCTGATCGACAACACGCCGGCGATGATTTGCTATATTGACAATCAGAATCGTTACCGTCTGGTCAACATGGGCTATGCCGCGCAATACGGCAGGAATCCTGACGATTTGACCGGCTGCGATTACCGCAAGTTGATGGATTCAACCATATTGGGGCGCATTGAACAGCAATTTCAATTGGCACTGGGAGGTCAGGCGATCCGTTACGAGCGCACCGAAACGATTGCCAATGGTGAGGTGCGCGATTTTATTGTGCAGTACGTGCCCAATTTTGGCGAGGATGGCGCGGTGCTGGGCGTCTTCTCGCTCCTGACCGACGTGACTGAACTGAAGAAAGTTGATCGCATGAAGAGCGAGTTCGTCTCGACCGTCAGCCATGAGCTTCGCACGCCGCTCACGTCAATTCGCGGCTCGCTCGGATTGATGGCGGGTGGTGTTGGTGGCC
>JANLQC010000664.1:0-5292 GCA_031367575.1 Betaproteobacteria bacterium
CTCAAATTTTTTGATCCAGTCCGGAAGCGGAATCCTCACCTGATCGTTCGCCCAAAATCCATCCTGTTTCCCCAGCAGCGCGACCGCAATACCGGCACCGCGCTCAAGCGCAGCCTTGATTCCGCCATCGGCATCCTTGTCTGATAAATCCGCGATGGAAAATGCCGACGCGACCGGTGATAGCCAAAGCGACGCTGCGGCAGCGAAGGTGACTTCAATCAGGCGGCGGCGATCCGCGTCGCCATCAAAAACAGTAGTGGAAAAGGAAGCCATTTTTGCGGACTCACTCATGCTCATTGCCTTTTTCGTCGGATTGAATCGGATTTCACAATATACCTGCCAATCGAATATTTTTTTGCCGCGATTGCGCGACCTAAAACTTCATGATTGCAAAACTCCATTGAGAATGGCTGCGCTCAAATTTGTCTGAATGCGTTGCCAAACAAGTCGATGTGATAACAATATTAGTTGAATTTCGCCTGTTGACAAGTTAAAAAAAACAAGGTAACTTACCGACCAGTCAGTTATATATAGACCTTTTCAACCGGCGTTCAGACATGCATCGAATTGATTTTTCCAAGACAAACCCGTTCCTAAACAATCGGTTAACACAATCTTTGCTTGCCACTGCGCTGCTCGCAACGTTGCCGGGCGGTTGTGCAAAGGAAATTGATAACACGCCAATCATCCGCCCCGCGCTGGCGTTCAAGATTGGCGTCAGTTCGGGCGTCGATGCGGATGTTTATCCGGGTGAAATTCGTGCTCGCCGCGAGGCGGATCACGCGTTCCGGATCGGCGGAAAAATGATATCCCGTCTGGTGGAGCAGGGCAGCGTCGTGCGACGCGGACAAGCACTCGCGCAACTCGATCCCCAGGATGTCAAACTCACTGCCGATTCAGCCGGTGCGAACGTCAACGCCGCCGCTACCGAATCAACATTTGCGGACGCGGAATTCCAGCGATTCAAGGATCTGTTCAACAAGGGCTTCGTCAGCCAATCGGCACTCGACCAGAAACTTAACGTCGCCAATGCCGCCAAAGCCCGCCTTGAATCGGCGCGTGCACAAGCCCATGTTTCATCGAATCAGGCGAGCTACGCGACACTGACCGCCGAGCAGGACGGCGTCGTCACCCAGGTTATTGCCGAGGCGGGCCAAGTCGTTGCCGCAGGGCAGGCGGTGATGCGCATCGCCGATCCGGCCGAAAAAGAACTCTCGATCAGCGCGCCGGAATCCAAAATCGCCGACTTCCGGCGGCTCGGTGCAAAAGCCGCACCGGTTCGCGATCTGCGTGTCGCGACCTGGTCGCAACCGGATAAATACTACGCGGCAAAAATACGTGAAGTGAGCGGCGCAGCCGACCCGATCACCCGCACCTACTCGATTCGCATCACGTTGCAAAATGCCGACGAAAATGTGCAGCTCGGCATGAGTGCTTTTGCGGTGTTCATCGGGGCCAATGAAATAGGTGCGATCACCGTTCCATTATCGGCGTTGTATGTGAAAAGCGGTACCGGCGGCACGCTAACCGGCGTCTGGCAAATTGCGACCGACGGCAAGGTCAGCCTGAAACCGGTAACGGTCATTCAGTATCGGGAAAACGCCGCGCTCATCCGGGGTGGCGTGAAAATTGGCGATGTCATCGTCGCGGCCGGCGTGCATAAACTGCGCGAAGGCGAAGTGGTCAAACCGATCATCGACCCGCAGGTCACGGGCGACGGCAAGGTTGCGATTGCGCCTGCGATTGCGCCTGCGACTGCTCCTGCGACTGCTCCCGCGACTGCACCCACGACTGTGCCGGCGATTGCGCACATTGAGGGCGAGACGTCCGTGGCATCGGTTCAATCCGCCGATGCGCGGGCAAAAATCGCGAAAAACCACGTTAACCAATAGTTGCGCCGCCGATGAACAATTTCAATCTTTCGGAATGGGCGCTGAAGCACCAGCCATTGGTGCTCTACATGATTATTGTCATGGGATTGATGGGCGTGTTCGCCTATGGCCGTCTGGGCCAATCAGAGGATCCGCCGTTCACGTTCAAATTCATGACCATCCGCAGTGTCTGGCCGGGCGCGTCGGCCGCCGAGGTCGATCAACAATTGACCGAGCGCCTTGAGCGAAAACTGCAGGAAGTTCCCAATGTGAATTTTGTCCGCAGTTATTCGCGCCCCGGTGAATCGCTGATATTTTTCGCCATCAATGACGCGGCACCCGCCTCCGCGGTGCCGGAAACCCAGTATCAGGTGCGAAAACGCATCAGCGACATTCGCCAAACGTTGCCGCAGGGCGTGCTCGGACCTTTTTTCAACGATGAATTTGGCGACACGTTCGGAAATATTTTCGCCATCACCGGCGAAGGCTACAGCTACGCGGACAAAAAACTTTTTGCGGATCGCGTGCGGCGCGAATTGCTGCGCCTGCCCGATGTGGCCAAGGTCGATATCATCGGCGAGCAGGAAGAAAAAATATTCATCGAGCTGTCGAATGTCAAGCTGGCAACGCTGGGTATTGATGGTGCGACCATTATCGCCGCGATGCAAGCGCAAAATGCGGTTGCACCCGGCGGCGCTTTTGAGACCGCGACCGACAAGATTTTTGTACGCGCCACCGGTGCCTTCGATAGCGTGGAGGCGATCAGGAATTTCACCATCCGCGCCAACAACCGGGTGTTCAAAATCGGTGACATTGCCCATGTGGCGCGCGGTTTCGCCGATCCGCCGTTCACCAAGATGCGTTTCCTTGGCCAAGAGGCGCTGGGCCTCGGTGTGGCAATGCGCCAGGGCGGCGACATCGTCGAGCTGGGTAAAAATCTTGATGCCACACTCGACAAGCTCGAGGGAACGCTGCCGATCGGTCTCGAATTGCACCGCGTCAACGACCAGCCGCGCGCCGTGCGCAACAGCGTGCGCGAATTTGCGCGCTCATTGGCTGAGGCGATTGTGATTGTGCTCGCGGTCACTTTTTTCAGCCTCGGCCTTCGCACCGGCTTCGTCGTTGCGCTTTCCATTCCGCTGGTGATGGCGCTGACTTTTTTCTTCATGTACCTGTTCGACGTTGGCCTGCACAAGATTTCATTGGGTGCCCTGATCCTCGGTCTGGGCTTGCTGGTGGATGACGCGATCATCGCGGTCGAAATGATGGCGATCAAAATGGAGCAGGGCTGGGAACGCGGCAAGGCGGCGAGTTTTGCGTATACATCGACGGCCATTCCGATGCTCACCGGCACGCTGGTCACGGTGGCGGGCTTTCTGCCGATTGCCACCGCGCGTTCCGGCACCGGCGAATACACGCGCTCGATTTTTCAGGTGACGTCACTCGCGCTGATCATCTCGTGGTTTGCGGCGGTGATATTTGTCCCCTATCTGGGATTTCATTTTCTGCCTGACTACAAGGACGGCAAGCCGGTGGTCACGCCCCGCACCCGCCGCATCGCCCGCTGGGTGGCGATGATTCCGATGGTCGGCACACGCCTTGCCGCGCGCGTTGCGCCGCCGGATTCACCCATCAATGCAGCCGACGAATCCCTCACACATAGTGGGCAGAATGCACGCGACACGCAACACGACGCGCAACACGACGCGCAACACAACGCGCAACACAACGTCTATGGCACCGCGTTCTACCGTCGATTCCGCGCTGCCGTGGCATGGAGCGTGATGCACCGCCGCGTTGTGATAGTGGTGACGGTCTTGCTGTTCGCGGGTTCGTTGTTTGCGTTCAATTTTGTGCAGCAACAGTTTTTTCCATCTTCCACGCGGGTGGAATTGCTGGTCGATTTGAAGCTCGCCGAAGGATCGTCGTTTCAGGCGACCGAGGCGCAGGTGCGCAAAATGGAAAAATATCTCAATGGGCAAAAAGAGTTGTACGTCAATTACGTCAGCTACGTCGGTACCGGCAGCCCGCGTTTTTTCTTTCCGCTGGATCAGCAGTTGCCGGCCGCGAGTTTTGCGCAATTTGTGGTCACCACCAATAGCGTCGCCGCCCGGCTCGAACTGCGTTCCCGATTGATCAAATTATTCTCGACCGATTTTCCGGAAATCCGCACGCGCGTACTCGAATTGCAAAATGGCCCGCCGGTCGGCTTCCCGGTTCAGTTCCGCGTTTCCGGAGAAGACATTCCGACCATTCGCGACATCGCCGCCGAGGTCGCCACTGTCATGCGCGGCAATCCGGGTCTGGCCAATGTCCAGTTCGACTGGGACGAACGCTCGAAAGTCATCCGTCTGGAAGTCGATCAGGACAAGGCGCGCCTGCTCGGTGTGACCTCGCAGGAACTCGCCACCTTTCTCAATACATCGCTCAACGGCGTGCAGGCAACGCTTTATCGCGAGCGCGACAAATTGATCGAAGTCCTCATCCGCGGCCCGGCCAACGAGCGCGCGAAATTGCATTTGCTGGAAAGCCTCGCGATACCCACGCGCGCCGGCAAGGCGGTGCCGCTTACGCAGATCGCCAAAGTTCGCTATGAATTCGAGGAAGGCGTCATTTGGCGGCGTGACCGCCTGCCCACGATAACCGTACGCGCCGATATCTATACGGCGGGCTTGCAACCGGCCACCGTCAGCGGACAGGTCGATGATTTGTTGGCACCCATCCGCGCAAAAATGCCGAGCGGCTATCGGATCGAGGTCGGTGGCGCAGTCGAAGAAAGCGCCAAAGGGCAGGCCTCGATCAACGCCGGCATGCCGCTGTTTTTCGGTGTGGTATTCACGGTTCTGATGATCCAGTTAAAAAGTTTTCAGCGCGTGATTCTGGTAGTGCTCACCGCACCGCTGGGGTTGATCGGCGTGGCGATGGCGTTACTGTTGTTCAACCAGCCGTTCGGCTTTGTCGCGATGCTCGGCACCATCGCATTGTTTGGCATGATCATGCGCAATTCGGTGATTCTGATCGACCAGATTGAACAGGACATTGCGGCGGGTCACGCACCATACAATGCAGTGATTGACGCGACGGTCCGACGGTTCCGGCCCATTGTGCTGACCGCGCTCGCCGCCATGCTCGCGATGATTCCACTCACCCGCTCGGATTTTTTCGGGCCGATGGCGGTCTCTATCATGGGCGGCCTGTTTGTCGCCACCTTGCTGACGCTGCTTTTCCTGCCGGCGTTGTATGCGGCGTGGTTTCGCATTACCCCGGCGTCGGCGGCAATATCGCCGGTCGCAACAGTACGGGTGACAGACGCGCACTGACCTCCATGTCACTCGGTTAAGCGAGTGGCGCCAGTTCCGTAGGATGGGTACGTATCAATAGTGCTGCCGCACGCGAAAATGAAGATGATAGTATCGATTCT
>JANLQC010000686.1:0-1951 GCA_031367575.1 Betaproteobacteria bacterium
GTGTCGGCGAGAGGGTCAGATTGAGGGTATGGCGCTGTGCAACGATCAGCGGGCGCACCGTCTCGATGGCATTTTCGACCACGCCATTCAATGCCAGCCGTTCTTCATGCAAATTGATTCGGCCGCTGGTCAATCGCGAGACTTCCATCAGATCGTCGATGAGCCGGGTCAGTTGTCCGACCTGACGTTCAATGATGGTGCGCGCCTGACGCTGCACCTGATCTTCGTTTTGCTGAAGCCGCAACAGATGTACGGCGTTGATGATCGGTGCCAATGGATTGCGCAGTTCATGGCTCAGCATCGCCAGGAATTCATCCTTGCGGTGGTCGAGCGCGGTCAGCGCGGCATCGGTTTTTTTGCGTTCGGTGATATTGGTAAAGATAACGGCAACACGGCGTTGTTCAGGCGCGCCAATACGAAAGGCATTGACATCAAACCAACTATCGCCGAACCCTTTGGCGCAATTTTCAAAGCGAACCGACTCGCCCGTTAACGCAACTTTTCCATAAGCGTCGAACCAATAGGCCTCATGATCGGGCACCAACTCGCGTATCCGTTTGCCAACGATTTCGTGCATGCCGGTCTGTGCCACAAACGCCGGATTCACTTCCACAAAGCGCCAATCGACCGGCTGTTCATTTTTATTGAACATCAGGTCGATGATGCAAAAGCCCTCGTCCATCAAATTGAACAGGTTCCGGTAGCGGGCCTCGCTCTCTCCCGCCGCCGCTTCGGCCAGTTTGCGCTCAGCGATTTCGGCGCGCAGTTGCACATTCAGGTTGTCTGCCGTCTCGGTCAATTCATGCTGCCGGAGCGAACCCAGCAGCAACGCTTCGTTGACCTCCAGCAATTGGGTATGGATGGGTGCGGATTCGGTCACTTGCAGCATCAAACCGACCGGGTGTTCACCCGCGCGCAGCGGCCACATTGTGTACGTCCAAAAAACCGAATGCGATGGCGCATATTGCGCCTCGTTGTGGCTCTCCGGCTCGCCGCTGCGATAGACCCGGTCAAGCAATGCGAGGCACGCGGTTTTGTCCGGGAGGATTTCGGCGCACGGCATGCCGACCATTTGCGCGGCCGACTGGTTCATCAATTTGCAGAAGGCGGGGTTCACAAAGCGCACGATATGCGTGGCACCTTCCAGCGTGGCCATCGGCAGCAGCGAATGCTCCGTGACCGCCATGCAAAGACTGGGCAGATCGGATCTCGGCGGAACCAGTGTGAGTTCTGCACTCATCAAATCCGCACTATTTTTTGGCTTTCGGTTCCGGCGCGCGTTCGTCGCCTTGGGTTACGCGCGAACCGGTGCGTTGCGGAATACCGGTGGTCAGGCCCTGATAATCGGTGGTGCGCGGGCTAATCACGACCACGCCTTTATTGGTGATGACGTATTCGCGAATGTCCTTGCTGTGATTGCCGCCGCGCATTTTGATTACCACCATCACTTTTCTGAGCTGGCCATCGATTTCCACATAACGCATGCGGATAATGTCATCGGTCAGAAACGAAATTGTGTAGTGGCTGAACGATAGCGCGGTGAACGTATCCTCGACTTCGACCGTGCTCAAAATGGTGACGCCGGCACCGGTCAGCGCACCGATCATCCGGTACAGCGATTCGCGAAAGTCGGCGCGAAAGCCGGGTGCCAGTGCCATCTCGAAACCGACCAGCGAATCGATGACGAGCCGTTTTGCACCGACCCGCTTGATGGCGTCAAGTATTTCCTGCATCGTTTCATCCACTGACAAATCGAGCGGACGAAGGTAGAGGATTTCGAGCTTGCCCTTTTCCTGCGGCGTTTTCAGATTCAAGCCAAAGCCGCCGGCGCGATCCGAGTAGCCGGCCGGGCGCTCTTCAAAGATCGCCATGATGCCCGGTTCGCCGCGAATCAATCCGGCGGCAATGAATTGTGTCGCCAATGCCGATTTTCCGGTGCCCGACGGCCCCG
>JANLQC010000286.1:0-5815 GCA_031367575.1 Betaproteobacteria bacterium
GTTTGCTCGGCATATCGATTCCCGAGCAATACGGCGGCACCGGGCTCGGCTATCTTGCCCACACGGTGGCGATGGAGGAAGTATCGCGCGCGTCGGCCTCGGTCGGTTTGGCGTACGGGGCGCATTCCAATTTATGCGTGAACAATTTGTTTTTGAATGGCAGTGAAGCGCAGCGCAAAAAATATTTGCCCAAACTCGCGTCCGGTGATTTCATTGGCGCGCTGGCGATGTCGGAACCGGGTGCGGGGTCCGACGTGGTCGGTTCGATGTCCTGCCGTGCGGAGAAAAAGGGCGACCGCTATATCGCCAACGGCAACAAAATGTGGATCACCAACGGCCCGCATGCAGATGTATTGATTGTGTATATGCGCACCGCACCGAAGGATCAGGGCTCGCGCGCGATGACGGCATTCATCGTCGAAAAAGGCATGAAGGGTTATCGCACTGCGCAAAAACTCGACAAGCTTGGCATGCGCGGCTCGGATACGTGTGAACTGGTGTTCGAGGATTGCGAAATTCCGGCGGAAAATATTCTGGGCGAATTCAACGCCGGTTCGCGTGTGCTGATGCGCGGCCTTGATACCGAACGCACGGTGCTATCGGGCGGGCCGATCGGCATCATGCAGGCGGCGATGGATATTGTGCTGCCGTATGTGCATGATCGCAAACAGTTCGGCCAGCCGATCGGCACTTTCGGCATCATGCAAGCCAAAGTGGCGGACATGTATGTGGCGTTGCAAAGTTCACGCGCGTTCAGCTATCGGGTGGCAACGATGCTCGATCAGGGGCGCGGGCGCGCGGCGCGCAAGGATGCGGCGGCGTGCATTCTGTATGCCTCGGAGTGCGCCGTGAAAGTGGCGCTGGAAGCGATCCAGACGCTGGGCGGCAACGGCTATATCAATGAGTATCCGGCCGGGCGGCTGCTGCGCGATGCCAAGCTCTATGACATCGGTGCCGGCACCAATGAGATTCGCCGGATGCTGATTGGCCGCGAATTGTTTGGCGAGAGCGCATGATTGACGCGCATCCGCCATGCGCATAGAATGTGCGCATAATGGAAAGGAATATGTCATGACCAAACCATCCCGTAAAACTGCCAGCAGCCCTCTCGCCGCCCGGCAAAACTTGGCCGCCTACGATGTCTCCGCCCCCAAGCGCCCGACCAATGTGTCGATCAATGAAGACCTGCTCGCCCAGGCGCGCGATCTGGGCGTCAATTTGTCGCAGACGCTCGAAGAAGGATTGAAAACGCGCCTCACTGAGGAGCGCCGGCGCCGCTGGCTGGAAGAGAACAAGGCCGCCTTTGTGGCGTGCAACGAGCATTTCGAAAAATACGGCTTGTGGAGCGACGGAATACGGATGTTTTGAGATGGCCCAATTCGACGTTTACAAGAATCCCAATCCCAACGGTCGCGCCGCCGCACCCTATGTCGTGGCGCTGCAATCCGATCTGCTGGATCAACTGCCCTCGAGATGGGTGGCACCGCTCAAGCCATCGAAAAACATCGCACGGCGGGTGGAAGGGCTGATGCCCGAAGTGGTGGTTGAAGGAAAATTATTTACGGTGTTCATGTACGAAAGCGGTGCCGTTCCCGCGCCATCGCTGGGCAAGCAATTGGGCTCGCTGGATGCAAACCGCCACGAACTGATTCGCGCCATTGATATTCTGGTCAGTGGCATTTAATTCGCAAAGGAGAAACACATCATGTCTGAATCTGTTGTCATCGTCGCTGCAAAGCGCACCCCCATCGGCAGCATGAACGGGCAATTGGTGGGGCTTTCCTCACCGCAATTGGCCTCCATCGCCATCAGAGCCGCCGTCGCCGAATCCGGTATAAAACCTGAAGATATCACTGAGGCGTTGATCGGCTGCGTATTGCCCGCCGCACTCGGCCAGGCACCCGCGCGGCAGGCCGTGCTTGGTGCGGATCTGCTGAAATCGACCGCCTGCTCGATGTCAACAAAGTCTGCGGCTCCGGCATGAAAACCGTGATGCTGGGCTTTGACGCGATTCTGGCCGGCAGTGCATCCACCGTGTTGGCAGGCGGCATGGAAAGCATGTCGAACGCGCCGCACATGTTGCCGAAGGCGCGTCAGGGTTATCGCTACGGCCACTTCAAGGCGCTCGATCATATGGCTTTCGATGGCCTGGAAAACGCCTACGACGGCAAATCGATGGGCATCTTCGCCGATGCAACCGCCGCCAAGTATGGATTTACCCGCGAGCAGCAGGATGCCTTCGCGGCCGAGAGTGTCAAGCGCGCGCAGGCGGCGGTGGCCAATGGTTCTTTCAAAGCTGAAATTGCCGGTGTCACCGTGAAAGGAAAGGCGGGCGACGTGGTACTGGATACGGACGAGCCACCGGGCCAATGCAAGCCGGAAAAAATTGCGTCGCTGCGTCCCGCATTCAATAAAGACGGCACGGTGACGGCGGCAACGTCTTCATCAATTTCCGATGGTGCGGCGATGTTGATCCTGATGAAGGAATCAGACGCCAAAGCGAAAGGCATCAAGCCAATCGCGCGCATCATGGGCCACGCCTCGAACGCCCACGAGCCGGAGTGGTTCACCACCGCACCGGTCGGGGCCATCGACAAACTGCACAAGAAGCTCGGTTGGGGCCCCGACAATGTGGATCTCTACGAAATCAACGAAGCGTTTGCCGTGGTGACGATGGCGGCGATGAAAGATCTCAATTTGCCGCACGCGAAAGTCAACGTGAACGGCGGTGCCTGCGCGCTGGGACATCCAATCGGTGCCTCCGGCGCGCGCTTGATTGTGACGCTGTTGCACGCCTTGAAAGCACGCGGCGGCACGCGCGGCATTGCCTCGCTTTGCATTGGCGGTGGGGAGGCGACGGCGCTGGCGGTGGAAATGATCTAGGTGGGTACTTCTAAAAACCCGTCGTTCCGGCGAAGGCCGGAACCCAGTCCTTCGTAACTCATTGATCTTACGATGGGCTGGATTCCGGCCTTCGCCGGAATGACGGAAATTTGAGGTTAATAGAAGTACCCAGGTATTACACTCTAGCACTGGCGCGGTGTTCCGGGCATAAATGCCTGAAGAAGCGCGCCAGTGCTGGTGTTTGTGTTGTTTTTGCAGATTCGCGCTGATCAAAGTTTGTCATCCTCGCGTACGCGGGGATCCAATTTTTGGTCACACATGACAGTCGATAAGAATGGATCCCCGCGTGCGCGAGGATGACAGCGTAGTTTGAACTTGCGTCATCGTGATTACATCCACTTAGCACCGATACAGGAAACTTTGCTCCAATGAAATCCGTATTGATCATCGGTGCCTCGCGCGGATTAGGCCTCGAATTCGTGCGCCAGTATCGCGCCGACGGATGGCTCACGCTCGGCACCTGTCGTTCGCCGGAGCAGGACGCGTTACTCGCAAGCGTCGGTGCCACGGCACTTCGTCTGGATGTCAACGACGAAAACAGTTTCGGCAATCTCGAAAAAGCACTGAATGGCACGAGCATCGACGTCTGCATTTACAACGCCGGCGTGATCGGGCCGAAAAATGAGGGGGCGGTGCCATGCCCAGAAAGTGAATTTGACGCCGTCATGCGCACCAACGTGCTTGGCGCGATGCGTGCGATACCGGTCGTCGCACCGGCATTGGTGAAATCAACAGGCACGCTCGCCTTCCTCTCCAGCCGCATGGGCTCTATCGGCTTGCAGACCAGCGCCTCGCACGTGACCTATCGCGCCAGCAAGGCCGCATTGAACATGGTGATCCACACCGCCGCGCGGGAATGGGGGCCACAGGGCGTCAATTGCATCAGCCTGCATCCCGGTTGGGTGAAGACCGACATGGGCGGCAGCGACGCGGATATCGAACCGTCCGTCAGCATCGCGGGCATGCGCAAGGTCATCGCCGGGGCCAGTGCAAGCGCGAATGGAAAATTTTTCGATTACACCGGGAAGGAACTTTCATGGTAAAGATGCGATTACTAACCCTAATGATTGTTGCGATCACGCTCGGTGGCTGCGGCAAGAAAGCCGAGGTGCCGACCAAGACCGCTGAGCAGGCAAAGGCGGAAAAGGATGCCGCCACCAAGGCCGTTCGCGATAATCCTGTCTACGGCGAACAATTCAAATCGCTCGACAAAGCCAAAGCCGCCGCGGCCGCGGCTGAAGAGGCATCAAAGAAGACCGCGGACGAATTGAAAAAAATGGACGAGGCGAAGTAGCCGCCGCGAAAGAATGCAAATGAAAGCAAGCCACGATTTCCTGACCGATGAACAACGCATGATCCGCGACATGGCGCGCGATTTTGCGCGCGAACAATTGGCACCCCATGCCGCACAGTGGGAAAAGGACAAGTGGATTCCGGACGCCATCGTGACGCAAATGGGCGAACTCGGCCTGCTCGGCATGGTGGTGCCCGACGAATGGGGCGGGAGCTTTTCCGACTACACCGCCTATGCCTCGGCGATCGAGGAAATTGCAGCAGGGGATGCCTCCACATCCACAATTATGAGCGTACACAACTCGGTCGGCTGCGGGCCGATTCTCGCGTGGGGCACGCACGCGCAAAAGGAAATGTATTTGCGCGATCTTGCGATGGGCAAAAAAATCGGCTGTTTCTGTTTGACCGAACCGCAAGCCGGATCGGAAGCGAATAATCTCAGGACCACCGCCAAATTGATCGACGGCAAATGGGTGCTCAATGGCGCGAAGCAATTTATCACCAACGGCAAACGTGCGCAGGTGGCCATCGTGTTCGCTGTTACCGATCCGGAATTGGGCAAGAAGGGATTGTCGGCTTTCATCGTACCCACCCACACGCCCGGCTTCAATGTGCAACGCCCGGAACACAAACTCGGTATCCGCGCCTCCGACACCTGCGCCATCCTGTTTGATAACTGCGCGATTGCCGAAGACCATCTGCTCGGCCCGCGCGGCAAGGGCCTCGCCATCGCGTTGTCAAACCTCGAAGGCGGCCGCATCGGCATCGCCGCGCAGGCACTCGGCATCGCCCGCGCCGCATTTGAGGCCGCCCTCGCCTACGCCATCGAGCGCACCCAGTTCGGCAAGAAAATTGTCGAGCACCAGTCGATCGCCAACATGCTGGCCGACATGCACACGCGCATCAACGCGGCACGGCTGATGATCCATCACGCGGCGCGCATGCGCACCGACGGTGTTGCGTGTTTGAGCGAGGCCTCGCAGGCAAAATTGTATGCGTCGGAATTGGCTGAGTGGGTGTGCTCGAAAGCGATCCAGATTCACGGCGGCTACGGCTATCTGGAGGACTACCCGGTTGAGCGATATTATCGCGATGCGCGGATCACGCAGATTTATGAAGGCACGAGCGAAATTCAACGGATGTTGATTGCGCGGAATTTGGCCGGCTGAATCGTTGCAGTCGCTGGATAAAAAGAGTTAGGTTTTCGGAGCAGTGATGGATATTCCCACAAGCACAATACTGCCCATAGAGAATCTCGGAGAGTACAAAATTCACTTTGCTGTCTGGAACGGCGAAGAACAGCCACTTGACGTTTTTGTTCGGGACCCAGATGAATGGAAGGGTTGGAATAGTTGGCGCGGCAGCCGTAACGACTTCAGTCGCAAGTTTATTTTCAGCTTAATTCGCTACTACCACCAACCGGACAAATGGCTCTTCGGCGGAATCTTTGAAGTCCTCGAACGCAATACTGACTCGTATAACGTCAAGCTCGTTGAGCTTTACCAAGAGTATATCGGGCGTCTCCTCATTCACTATCCTGGTCCTGGTGTAAGAGGCCGTGCTTTTTACCTCGAAAGTCATTTCAACGAATTAAGGGTCGCACAGCTTTTTGAAAAAC
>JANLQC010000691.1:0-3287 GCA_031367575.1 Betaproteobacteria bacterium
GCGATGATGGCGGCGATGCCCGCGACGCCTCAAAGCATTTGGGACACCTACTTCGATGTGCGGATGCAGACACCGGAGTCATTTGCGGGCTTGACCGCGCTGCAATTTTCCCCGGGTGGAATGGGCGCACCCGCTGCGGCAAACAAAACCCTCACGCGAGTGTTTCTGCCGAAAATGTCTGCGGCGGCGGCATCGGCTTCCGCAAGTTGGCGTGGCGTCGCCGAAGTCGCGGAGGCGATCAGCGCCGCGACACTTTCGGGCCGCATGGCAATTTCGCGTTCATTGAGCCCGTTGCCCGGATTGGTCAAATCCGAATCGCGCATTGCGATGGTGGTGGGTGCCGCCGCGACAAAATTGCCGGATAGGCAGGATGGTTTTCTGATCGGCATCATTGATCTGAATCTCCTCATGACGCAGCTGTCGACAAACGTGCCGATGCCGGTCACGCTTGAACTTTTTGACGGCGAGCATCGTATCTTTGCGCCCGCCGCCGGCGTCCCGGTGCAATCGTCACCGGCAATGTCTATTGAACTCCCGATTGAAATCGGTGGGCGCGCATTGCGGTTGCGCGTGAGCTCAACGACGATGCTCGAGGGAAAATTGCAGAACAACACGCCCCGCACCATTTTGCTGATCGGCATTCTGGGTACGGTGCTGCTGGCCGGCCTGATTTGGCTGCTCACGCGCCTGCGCGAACAGGCGGAAACGCTCGCCGCAAGCATGACCAAGAAGCTCCAGAACCAAACCACGTTCACCGAAAATCTTATCGAGTTCAATCCCAGCCCCATTTTCCGCAAAGATGCCGACGGGCGGATGGTGTCGGTGAACCGCGCATGGGAACAGCTTTCCGGCCGCAAGCGCGAGGACATTCTGGGCAAAACCTACCGCGATTTCCAGCACGCCGAATTCGCCGAGCAGCACGAAAATCTGGATCGCAAATTGCTCGCCTCGGAAACCGGCTATGAAATGGCGGAGGGGTTTATCACCAACGCCGAAGGCAAACAATTCGAGACCATTATCGCCAAGCAAGTGTTGCGCGGTGGCGATGGCCGCGTCGAAGGGCTGATCGGCACCATCACCGATGTCACGCCGATCAAGCGCCTCGAGCACGAGCTCGCGCAGCAGCGCGAGCAATTGAACCTTGTTATCCGTTCGTCCCAGCAAGGCATTTGGGATCTCAAACTGACGGCCGGCGGCGCGCGCTATTTTTCGCCGCGATTCTGGGAAATTCTCGGCTACGGCGTCGGCGACGTTCCTGAAAATTTCGACCCGCAGTCGATCATTCACCCCGACGATTTCGCCGTCTTTCGGAACCGCATGGTCGAACACTTCAAGGGACAGACGCCGCTGTTTGATCTGGAGTCCCGATTGCGCGCGAAGGGCGGAAATTATTTATGGGTACGCACCCGCGCCATCGCGCAACGCGATCAGGCCGGACGCGCGGTTCGATTTGTCGGCTCGATTTCCGATGTGACGGATCGCAAGCAGGCCGAGATTGAACTGGTCGATGCCAACGTGCGCGTGACCCAGGCGGCACGCGCAAAGGAGGCATTTCTTGCCACCATGAGCCACGAAATCCGCACACCGCTCAACGGCGTGATCGGCATGACCAACCTGCTCGCCGACACCGCCCTGAACGACGAGCAGCGCGACCACCTGCGGCTGATCCACGCCTCCGGCGACACGCTGCTCCGCCTGATCGACGATGTGCTCGATTTTTCCAAAATTGAATCCGGCCACATGACGCTGGAATCGGTGCCGGTCGAAGTGGTGATGGTCGCTGAAGAGGCGCTCGAGCTGGTCGCCGACAAAGCGCGCGCGAAGGATTTGGCGCTGCTGTTCGACATGGACGACAACGTGCCGTTTTATTTGCAGGGCGATGCCACACGGCTTCGGCAGATTCTGTTGAACCTGCTGGCCAACGCGATCAAATTTACCGCCGCTGGCGAGATCAAATTGACGTTAAGCGCGCGCCACACGCCCGACGCGGCGATCATTCTTGAGGGGCGGGTCAGCGACACCGGCATCGGCATTCCCGCCGACCGGATTGACAAACTTTTCCAGCCGTTCACGCAGGTCGATGCCTCGACCACCCGCAAATACGGTGGCACCGGGCTCGGGCTCGCGATTTGCCGGCGCCTCACACAATTGATGGGCGGCGACATTCGCGTAGAGAGCGTCGAAGACAAAGGATCCGTGTTTATTTTCACCATTCTCAGCGCGTTGGCCGAGGGGCCGGCCAAGCCTTATATGCAGCGCAATGTCGCGGCCTTCACCGGCAAACGTGCGCTGGTGGTAGATCGCGATACCAGCCGCCGCGCGATTCAGTTGAACCGCAATGCAGCCTGGGGCCTTGAGACGGTCGCGGTCGCGCCGGCCGAGGCGGCGGCCACGTTTCGGCGCGGGCCCCGCTTCGATATTCTTCTCACGGATTTGGTGCTGCCGTCAACCGAGGCGCTCGATCTGCAGCAAGCACTGGACGAAGACGATGCCGCGCGCACACGGCGCGGCGAGCCGCCGGTCGCCTCGGTGCTGCGTTCCAGCGTTTCGCGTGCCGAGTTGGCCGCACGTGGCGTGCTCCCCTCGTTGCGCCATGATTTTTTCATTATGCGGCCGGCCGGACGCGCGCGCATGTTCGAGGTGTTGATGCGTGCCGCGCAGAACCAGCCCAATCAGGATGTCGCCACGCGGCCCTTCACCTCTGAGCCGATCCATGACCGTGAATGGCAGCCAACATTGCGCGCGGGTGCGGGGTCGGCGGGGTCGGCGGGTTCAGCGGCGTCGCCTAATACCGGCGCGCCTCGTGCGCGGCAATCCGCCGCCTACACGCTCAATGTGCTCGTCGCCGAGGACAACGAAGTCAATCAGCGTGTCATTCAGGGGATGCTCAACAATCTTGGCCACCACAGCACCATCGTCGACGATGGGAAGAAAGCCGTCGATGAAGCCGTCAAGGGTGAATTCGACGTGGTTCTGATGGATATCCACATGCCGGAATTGGACGGCCTTGCGGCCATGAAGGAAATTCGTCGCCGACTTCACCGCAGCACCTGCCCGCCCATCGTTGCCATCACCGCGCATGCCTTGTCAGGTGATCGCGAACATTACCTGCACGAAGGCATGGACGACTATCTCGCGAAGCCGCTGCGGCCTGCGGAACTGGTCAGGGTTCTCGACCGCGTCCACCGCCGGGACACGCCGGCATCGGACTCCGCCGACGCGGTCGCGGCGGCGATTGGCAACCCCGGGCCCCCCCCCGGGCCCCGGCCGGGGCCCCCCCCCCCCCC
>JANLQC010000012.1:0-2982 GCA_031367575.1 Betaproteobacteria bacterium
GCACCTCACCTTGAGCGTTTCATTTCACAGATGTTCGGCATCGCCGATGAAGTGATGGCGCTCACCGGCCGCCATGAAGTACTCGGGCCGCTCTACTCCGTCAAGTGCCAGTTCGTGCAGCGTAAGGCGATGTCAACCTACAAAGCCGATGCAGCGGCGGCATTCGATGGTGTCGAATTGGAATCGGAACTTTCGAGACTTTTCGGTGAACATTTCAGCGAACTTGCCTTCGCCAGCCATGTTGAAACATGGCTGACCGACGAAGCGGCCAATGAGAAATCAATCGACCTCGCGCTGCGTTACGCGGCGTGGGCGATGCACACCGACATGGGGCGCGCACGCAACCATGCCGGCGTGTTGTTCAAGGCACCCGCCAAGCTCGACATGCAAAATCTGGTCAAGCACGCGCAAAAAAATGACACCGATGGCGTCACGACTTTCACCATCAAACCCGAGCACATCCGCCGCCGCAACGGCTTTGCACTCACCGATCAAGGCACCGATCTCAAGGGCGCGCTGGCCGAAGCAAACTACTGCATCTGGTGCCACACGCAGGGCAAGGATTCGTGCTCGACCGGCTTGAAGGAAAAGCCCGGCGCGGACGGAAAAATCGCGTTCAAGAAAAGTCCGTTCGGCGTCACGCTCGCCGGTTGCCCGCTGGAAGAAAAAATTTCCGAGTTTCATACCTTGAAAGCGACCGGATTCGCCATTTCCGCGCTCGCCGTCATCGCCATCGACAACCCGCTGGTGGCCGCCACCGGCCACCGCATTTGCAATGACTGCATGAAATCCTGCATCTATCAAAAACAGGAACCGGTCAATATTCCCGAAGCCGAAACGCGCACACTGAAAGATGTGCTGGAGCTGCCGTGGGGCTTTGAAATTTATTCGCTGCTCACGCGCTGGAATCCGCTCAACATTCATCACCCGCTGCCGGGCGCTGCCAGTGGCTATCGGGTGCTGGTGGTCGGCATGGGGCCGGCCGGTTTTGCACTTTCGCACAATCTGATGAACGATGGCCATACGGTCGTTGGCATTGACGGCCTCAAGATCGAACCGCTGGCGGAAAAACTTTCCGGCGTGCGTGACGATGGTTCGCGGCTTGAGTTCGATCCGGTCCGCGATGTCACCACACTCTATGAGTCACTCGATGACCGCGTCATGGCGGGTTTCGGCGGTGTGGCGGAATACGGCATCACGGTGCGCTGGAACAAGAATTTCCTCAAGGTGATCCGGCTGTTGCTGGAACGCCGCGATCAGTTCGCGATGTTTGGCGGCGTGCGCTTCGGCGGCACCCTCACGTCGGACGACGCGTTTGAGATGGGTTTTGATCACATCGCGCTCGCCATGGGGGCCGGCAAACCGACGGTGCTCGATATCCCCAACGGTCTCGCACGCGGCGTGCGTACGGCGTCGGATTTCCTGATGGCCTTGCAGCTCACCGGAGCGGCCAAAGCGGATTCGATTGCCAACATGCAGGTGCGCCTGCCGGTGGTGGTGATCGGTGGCGGCCTCACCGCAATCGATACCGCGACCGAATCTCTTGCGTATTACCCGATTCAGGCGGAGAAATTTCTGCAACGCTATGAAGCATTGGCGTTGATTAAAGGCGAAGACGCGGTGCGCGATTTATGGAGCCCGGAAGAGCGCGAAATCGCCGAAGAGTTCCTCGCACATGCGCGCGCAATCCGCCGCGAATGCGCCATCGCTACAAACGAAAAACGCGACCCGCGCATCATCGAGCTTTTGCAAAGCTGGGGCGGCGCAACACTCGCCTATCGCCGCAATTTGGTCGATAGCCCGTCATACACGCTGAATCACGAGGAAGTCGAAAAAGCGCTGGAGGAAGGCATCAGCTTTGCCGAGGGCGTGTCGCCGCTGTCCATTGATGTCGATGATTACGCTGCCGTGCGCGGCATCAACTTCACCACCAAGCGCATGGGGGCCGATGGTGTCAATTCGAGTGGCGAATATCACCTGCCTGCGCACACCATTTTTGTCGCGGCGGGGACATCGCCCAACACCGTGCTGGCGCGCGAGCACCCGCAACATTTCGGCGTCGATGGAAAATATTTCCAGGCCTGCGATGAAAACGGCCGGCCGATCAAGCCCGAATTTTCCATTTCCAAACCCGAGCGCGCCGAGGTGCTGTTGTCACGCCACACCGATGGACGCTTCGTGTCATTTTTCGGCGATTTGCATCCGTCGTATTTCGGCAATGTCGTGAAAGCGATCGGCAGCGCCAAGCAGGGATATCCGGTGGTGTCACGCGTGCTCGGCAAACTTCCGCCCAACGCAATCGGTACGCAAGACCAGTTTTTCGCCTCGCTCGCAAGCGACCTGCTCGCCACCGTGGAACGCGTCGAGCGTCTCACGCCGACCATCGTCGAAGTGGTGGTGCGCGCACCGCTGGCCGCGCGCAAATTCCGGCCCGGGCAATTCTATCGATTGCAGAATTTTGAAACGCGCTCACCCGTCACGCGTGGCACGCGCCTGCAAATGGAAGGTCTTGCCCTCACCGGCGCGTGGACCGATCCGGAAAAAGGACTGGTCTCGACCATCGTGCTGGAAATGGGCGGCTCATCGGATCTCTGCGCGATGCTGAAGCCGGGCGAGCCGGTCATTCTGATGGGCCCAACCGGCACACCGACGCACATCACCGCCAATGAAACGGTGGCGCTGGTCGGAGGCGGCCTGGGCAATGCGGTGTTGTTTTCCATCGGCCAAGCCTTCCGCGCGGCCGGATCAAGGGTGTTGTATTTTGCCGGCTACAAGAAAGTGATTGATCGCTACAAGGTCGCCGATATCGAGGCGGCGGCCGATGTGATCATCTGGTGCTGCGATGAATTGCCCGGCTTCACACCCGGCCGGCCTCAGGATAAAAGTTTCGTCGGCAATATCGTGCAGGCGATGGAAGCGTACGCATCGGGACGATTGGGCACACCGGACATTCGCATGGAAGATGCCGACCGCCTGATCGCT
>JANLQC010000068.1:0-2782 GCA_031367575.1 Betaproteobacteria bacterium
CAGCAGCAGCGCCGCCGCCAACGCAAAAAACGCCAGCAACGGCACTATCGCGCTGAGCAACGCCGGCCAATTGTTCAGTTCCGTCAAATTGGTGGCGAGCTGATTCAGGAAATAAAACAATAACCCCAGCATGATGCCGAACAGCAACTTGCCGCCAAGCCCGGTCGCGCGCTGCGATTGAATGCCGAACGGAATCGCCAGCAGCATCATGATGATCACCGTCGCCGGTTGAAAAACTTTCCCCCAGAAGGCGAGTTCATAACGGGTACTGTTTTGCTTGTTCTCGCGCAGATGTGAAATATACGCCGACAGGCTCAACAGCGACATGTCATCCGGTTTGATCCGCAGCACCGACAACAGATCCGGCGTCAGCGCGGTGTTCCAGGTGTCGCTCGCCAAACGCTCCAAGCGGGCACCTACATCCCTGTTCGTCTTGAACGTCGTTTTCTCGACGCCCTCCAACACCCAACGCGCGGCGGTGAAATCATATGCGGCGCGTTTCGCAATTCGCAAAGTCGATAGCCGGTACGCGTTGTCGAACTCATAGATTCGCATATCCATCAAATTCGTGTCTGGCGTCACCGTTTGGATATTGACAAACGCACGGTCGTCCTTCACCCAGAAGCCGGAACGAAACTGTGTCGCCACGACACTGCTGGTCGCGGACAGGCGCATGCGCTTGGCGGTTTCGTCGGCGGCGGGTGCGATGAACTCGGCGAACAGGAACGTGAATAGCGAAAACACCAGACCGATCAGTGCGGTATAGCCGGCGAGGCGTACCAGCGAAAGCCCGGAGGTACGCATCACGGTCAATTCGGATTGTGCGGAAAGGCGCGCGATGGCGAACAGCGTTCCCATCAACGCCGCAATCGGAAAAATCACTGCGACATGCGATGGCTGCGAGAGCGTCACATACGTGAGCACGCGCGAGAAACTGTAATTGACCTTCCCTAAATCGCCCAGTTCGCGGATCAGGTCGAACAACGCGAACAGGGCGAGCAACGCAATCAGCAACAACGTCGTTGCGTAGAAAATTTCTTTTGCGAGGTAGCGAAATAGAATGGTCACGTCGGTGAGTACAAGGCGAAAACTTTCAATGCAACGAAAGGAGTCATTTTACCGGTTCAATGTATCGTATCTGAGTCGCGCATACGACAACACAAAAACGCCTTCAATCGACTATCGCAGCAAGGCTTTCAAGCGCTCGGTGAACACATGCGCCTCTTGCGCTCCGCTACCCTTTGCAATGGCACCGCGATACGCATCAACCAGTTCGCGCAAATCCTCGAGATTCCCGGCCCTCTCCAGCTTCAACGTGAAGAAAAACGATCTGATGCCGAGCGCATCAACTGCGGTGACGTTCATGAAATCCTTGGCTTTACTGAAGCGGGTGAATTCGTCAACAGAATCGGAGAGTCGGCGCGACTCCCTATCCGCCGCCATTGATTCCTGGCTTTTTACACTTCTTAGCTTTTCGATCAGTCCCATGTCAAGCAACTGGTCGAGAAAATCATCTGGCGCGGCTAGCTTTGCGGCTTCGTCCCGCAAAATCAATGCAGGCTGATGGCCATCGACCAATATCAGCATCGTTCGAAGGCGCGGAGCAAGCTTCATTTTCCGATTGCTGACTTCCTGCATGCCGAGCGCGGTCTTGCCATAAATATCGCCTGCACTCATGTTTCCTCCGAACGGTTATTACAATCTAAACCAGTTCATTGTCCTTGCTTTAGTAACTAAAACACATTTCTATTTGTTGCACAATCGGCATTTACCGCAGGATCCGGATTCGATTTACCGGTTAGACCATTGCCGTTCGACAAACCCTTCCCACTTCGGTTGATGAGAAGCAATTTACCGCAAAGCAGGTGTACTGTTGTTCGCCCAAAAAAAGGCCCGCACTTTGTGCGGGCCCGATATTGCATTTCTACGGGTGCCATGCACCCACTTCAATTGTTGGACTAATCGTGCGTGTAAGTTCGGATATCCCGGCCTTTGGTTTCCCTGAGGAAGATCGTACCAATGACAAGCGTCATCAACGCGACCACAATCGGGTACCACAGTCCATAGTAGATATCGCCTGTCGCCGCGACCATCGCCGTCGCCGTCAGCGGTAACATGCCGCCGAACCAGCCATTGCCAATGTGATACGGAAGCGACATCGACGTATAGCGGATTTGCGTCGGGAACAACTCCACCAGGAACGCCGCAATCGGGCCGTACACCATCGTCACGTAGAGCACCATGATGACAAGGATGACTTCGGCCATGACCCAGTCAACCTTGCTCTTGTCGGCACCCACCACGAAGCCGGTGTCTTTCAACGTGGCTGCAAGTTTTTTCGCGTCCCAGCCTTCGACCTTGGTGGTGCCTATCGTCGTGACGACCGATTTGCCGGGTTCGGCCGGCACCGATTTGAATGACAGGCCTTGCTTGGTCAGGAAGTCCTTGGCACGGTCGCAATCGGTAAATTTGCTCCACGGGCCAACGAAAATGTGCACCTGACAGTCAGTCGCGGCAACAGTAATCGGGTTCTTCGCCGTGTAGGCCTCGAGCGCCGGATTAACGTAGTGCGTGAGCCCCGCGAACAACGGGAAGTACGTCACGGCCGCAATCAGGCAACCTGCCATGATAATTTTCAGCCGCCCGATCCGATCCGACAACCAACCGAAGAAAATGAAGAACGGTGTACCGATCAACAGCGATATGCCAATCAGCGTGTAGGCCGATACGTAATCCAACTTCAACGTGATCGTGAGAAAGAACAGTGCGTAGAACTGTCCGG
>JANLQC010000092.1:0-2639 GCA_031367575.1 Betaproteobacteria bacterium
CAAAAATCTTCTAACAGCAGTTCACGCAGGTGATCGGGTGAGGATCGAACGTGATTTTGAAACAGCAATTCTTCCAGGCGAATGATTTCGGACTTGAGTGATTCCAATTCCCGATCATTACAACAGTAAATGCTGTCATTCCCGCCCCCGATTAAAGCATTCGAGGGCAGGCTACTGCGGGAATCCATTTTCTACTCTGCCAAACATGGATTCCCGCTTTCGCGGGAATGACAATAATTACTGCCTTAATGAAATGGAAATCGAATGACATGGCAACTAAAGCATATCATCGGTCGCCGCCACAGCGCATGAAAAATGGCCAAACTCCATTATTGGCGGACGTTTTCAGGCATTTATGCGCCGAAACGCGCGCCGGTGCTAGTGTTTCACTCTGCCACTCCGCCACTCCGCGTCGCGCAGCGCGCGTGTAGAATTTCGGCACTCCATCAGAAAAATCCATCATGAACGCGCCCATCGATCCAACACTGCTCGCCAATCCGCTCATCGCCGCGTGGAATACGCCGTACGGCCTTCCGCCATTTGCCGACGTCGATGCCGGCCATTTTGTGCCGGCGTTTGCGCAGGCATTGAAGGCGCATCGCGACGAAATTGACGCCATTGCCGCATCCACTGGCGCGCCCTCGTTTGAAAACACCATCGCCGCCTTCGACCGCAGCGGACGATTGTTGACGCGCATCGATTCGCTGTTTCACAATCTGGCTGCTTCCGAAACCTCGCCCGCGTTGCAGGCGGTCGAGCGCGAGATGGCGGCACCGCTGGCAGCGCATAACAATGCCATTTACATGCATGCGGCTTTGTTCAAGCGCGTTGATGCACTTCATGCTGCGCGCGGGCAACTGAAACTCGATGCGGATCAATTGCGTTTGCTGGAGCGCGTGCATCTGGATTTTGTCCGTGCCGGTGCAAACCTTTCCCGCGACGCGCAAAAACGCTATGCCGACGTCACCGAAAAATTGGCCGAGCTGACGACCAGTTTCAGCCAAAACGTGTTGGCGGATGAGGCGCAATATCAACTGGTGTTGAAAGGCGAGGACGATCTCGCCGGTCTGCCGGCGTTCCTGCGGGCGGCGGCGAAACAGGCTGCCACCGAGCGCGCAAATGATCAGCACGTCATCACGCTGTCGCGATCATTGATTGTCCCGTTCCTGACATTTTCAACGCGGCGTGACTTGCGCGAAAAGGCGTTCAATGCATGGATCGCGCGCGGCGAAGGGGTGATTTCTTCTGAAGGCAAATATAACAATCTGCCGGTCATCCGCGCCATCATGGCGCTGCGTTTGGAGCAGGCCAAATTGCACGGTTATGCCTGTTATGCCGACTACGCGCTCATCGATACCATGGCCGGCAACAAGGAAGCGGTGGCGGGATTGTTAAATGAAGTCTGGGGGCCGGCCAAGGCGCGCGCGGCCGATGAACGCCGCGCGCTGCAGGCATTGGCGGACGCGGAAAACGCGGGACGCGGTGGGCAATTTTCCATTGAACCCTGGGACTGGCGTTACTACGCCGAGAAGATCCGGCAGACGCGATATGACCTGGACGATGCATTGGTGAAACCGTATTTTTCACTTGAGCGGATGGTTGAAGCGGTGTTCGATTGCGCCAACCGATTGTTCGGTCTCAGCTTCATCGCCAAGCCCGACATCAAGGGTTATCACCCGGACGTCATGGTGTATGAAGTGCGCGGCGCGGACAACGCGATGGTTGGCGTTTTTCTGCACGACAATTTTGCGCGTGCCACCAAGCGCGGTGGCGCGTGGATGAGCAATTTTCGCTGGCAAAGCAAAATCGACGGAAGCATCACGCCGATCATCGTCAACAACAATAATTTCGCCAAGGGCGCACCGAATGAGCCGACCTTGTTAAGCTTCGACGATGCCCGCACCTTGTTTCACGAGTTCGGCCACGGGCTGCATGGCCTGCTGTCGAACGTGCGCTATGAGCGGCTCTCCGGCACCCAAGTGTTGCGTGATTTTGTCGAATTGCCTTCGCAGATTTTCGAGCACTGGTTGTCCGAACCGTTGGTCCTGAAACGCCACGCGCGCCACTATCAAACCAATCAACCGATTCCGGATGAATTGATTGTGCGCTTGAAAGCGGCGCGGCGATTCAATCAGGGGATCGATTCGGTCGAATACACCGCGTCCGCCTTGGTCGATTTGGCGATGCATTCGTTGACTTCGGTCGAAGCACTCGATGCAACGGAATTTGAAAGGGCCGAGCTGAGTAAAATCGGCATGCCGAAAGATATCGTCATGCGTCATCGCCTTGCGCATTTCCGGCACCTGTTTGCGAGTTCGGGCTATGCGTCGCAGTACTACGTCTACCTCTGGGCCGAAGTGCTGGATGCGGATGGTTTCGATGCCTTTGTGGAAGCGGGTGACCCGTTTGATCGCGCGACGGCCGAACGGCTATTGACGCACATTTATGCCGCCGGAAATACCCGCGACCCGGCTGAGGCCTACCGCGCATTCCGCGGTCGGGCGCCGACGGTGACACCGATGTTGAAAAAGAAGGGATTGGCCGGTGCATAGTGTGGCGAAAATGGCCCGATCAAATAAAATAGCGCCGTTGGCATCCGATTGACAATAGTCAGGCAAGTGAGCAGGCAAGTGAGCAGG
>JANLQC010000094.1:0-6015 GCA_031367575.1 Betaproteobacteria bacterium
GAATTGATGGTAAATAGAAGTACCTTAAAGAATGAACTCAAGCGTTGGTGCGGTGTTTCAGGACTTTTTGTCCCGAAAGGCGCTCCAGTGCTTGGGTTTGATCGTCACAACCAATGCATCCGCAATTGTTGGCTCCTGCCTGCGCGGCATCGCTTAAAACCTTTAACCCAGCATCTTTTTCAACTCTCCACTCGCGATCAATTTCACCATATCATCCGCCCCGCCCACCAGCACGCCTTTCACAAACACCATTGGAAACGTCGGCCAGCCGCTCCACATTTTGAGTGCGTTGCGACGGCGCCAGGTGTTTAGGTAGCTGCCGTATTCCAAATAGTGGTGAGCAATGCCGGCGGCATCCAATGCTTTGCGCGCTTTTTTCGGCGCGGGATTTTGCGACATGCCGACGACAACTACCGCATGTTTGGTGATCGCGGCGCGAACCTCGTCGATGAGGTCGGAATGATGTGCGGAAATTTTCTCGCGAATCGCCGGGTGGATATGTGCATTGTCGAGAATGGGACGGGACACTGACATGGGCTGGCCTTGGTTGTCGTGAGTGGGCGAAGCAACATTATGCCGTTACCCGCTGGCTGGTAGCGGCAACAACGGCGCTGAAATTGAATGGACGCCAACAACAAAGCGCAAATCTTGTATGATCCTTGTTGCCATGCGTGCCCTGCTCCAACTTCGGTTCACTGTCCTTGCACTTGCTGCCGCGCTGTGCCTGCTTGGCGTGCAGCAGGCCGCCGCGTTTCATGCGGTGTCGCATCTGGCCGATGAAAATTCCACGCGATCCCCGCCGCAACTGCCACACTCGCAAAACTGCGATATTTGCTTTGTCTATGCCGATATCAGCGGTGCCGGGCCGACGATTACCCATGCCGCATTTCAAATCCCTGCCGCCTTTGTCGGCATCGCGACGTCGCCGCCGACACCGCTCGCTTCTCTCACTCAACCGGTCTATTCTGCCCGGGCACCCCCTCTCCGTTTGATCTGAATTGACACCGCGCAATACCCGGACGTTGGTCCGGGATTGCGCATCGCTGGTCATGATCAAAGGAGATTTTGATGAATTGCAAATTGGATTTCGTTGCGGCATTGCTGGCCGCAACGCTGTGCATTTCAACGTCGGCAAATGCCGCCACCGCTTCGGAGCTCGCCGAGTTGCGTACGCAAATTCGGCAATTGAAAGAAAATTACGAAGCACAAATCAGCGCGCTGGAACAACGCCTGCTCGGTCTTGAAAAAAATGCGCAAACAGACAAATCTGTTGTGGCCAACAACGAACCCGTCGCGGCGCGCGCCAACAAGACGGCTGGCGCAGAAGGCGCGTTCAATCCGGCCATTTCGGTCGTGCTCAGCGGCGCATATGGCAACTTTTCCAAAGATCCGGATCGCTACGCGCTTAGCGGTTTTGTACCGGCCAACAATGGCCTCGCATCCGGTACACGCGGCTTGAGCCTGCGCGAATCTGAGCTTACATTTGCGGCCAACATCGATCCCGACTATCGCGGCAATCTGCTCCTTTCTTTTGATGAAGCCAATGCGGTGAGTGTTGAGGAAGCCTATGTGCAGTCGATCGGCCTCGGCAACGGCGTGAGCGTTAAAGGCGGGAGATTTTTTTCCGCGCTCGGCTACCAGAATGAAATTCACAGTCACGCGTGGGACTTTGTCGATGCACCGCTGGTCTATCGCGCATTTCTGAGCGGCGAGAACTATGCCGACGATGGCCTGCAACTCAAATGGCTGGCACCGTCGGATCACCTGATCGAATTGGGCGGCGAAATCGGTCGCGGCAAGGATCGTCCGGGCAGCAACCGCAACAAGAATGGCAGCGCGGCAGGCACCTTGTTCGCGCATCTCGGCGGCGATATCGGCGATAGCCAGTCGTATCGGTTCGGCCTATCAGTGCTGCGCACCTCGCCGCGCGATGCGACCGTCAATGATGTCGATCTGTCTGGCCGGGATGTGACCAACTCATTTACCGGCAAGACCATGATCAAAGGTGCCGATGTTGTCTACAAGTACGCCCCCAATGGCAATACCGCGCACCATTATCTCAAACTACAGGGGGAATATTTTCGCCGTCGGGAAAATGGCACGCTAAGCTACGACATCGCACGCGCTGACGGGCTGGCAACGTCGAATATCGCCAGCCGCTTTCTCACCGCGCAATCCGGCTGGTATTTGCAGGGCGTTTATCAGTTCATGCCGCAGTGGAGATTCGGATTGCGAATTGACCGCTTGAATCGCGGCAGCGTCGATATCGGTGCCGCCAATGCGGCCAATGTCCAAGTTGCAGATTACAACCCCTCGCGCACCAGCGTGATGTTCGATTACAACCCGAGCGAATTCACGCGCTTTCGTTTGCAGTTCGCCCAGGACAAATCGCGCCAAGCGGTGACAGACAACCAGATTGTCCTCCAATACATTTTCAGTCTCGGCGCTCATGGCGCACACAAATTCTGAGGTTCACATGAAAAGCCATTCTAGAAAATACTTCCTTATCGCGCTTGCGCTGACGCTCGTGACAACGGCGTTGCCTTCGGCGGCCGCGCTGACCGTCTTTGCCTGTGAACCTGAATGGGCCGCGCTCGCGCAAGAGCTCGGCGGCGACAAGGTCAAGGTGTCGTCGGCGACGACCGCATTGCAGGATGTGCATCATGTCGAAGCACGCCCAAGCCTCATTGCCCGCGCACGCAATGCAGACCTGTTGGTGTGTACCGGCGCCGAGCTTGAGATCGGCTGGCTGCCACTGCTGCTTTCGCAATCGGGCAATCGGCAGATCCAGCCGGGACAACCGGGTTACTTCGACGCTGCCGCTTTTGTGAACAAGATGGAAGTGCCGCAGTTGGTTGATCGTTCGCAAGGCGACGTCCATCCTGCCGGAAATCCGCACATTCAACTCGATCCGCAAAACATCGCGCGCATCGGCGAGGCCCTCGCCGCACGTCTGATTCAACTTGATGCCGCCAACGCCGAAACCTACAAAACGCGCGCCGCTGCGTTTCAGAAAAAATGGCGCGAGTCGATGCAAAAATGGGAGACGCAGGCGGCACCGCTGAACGGCGTTGCCGTTGTCGTGCATCACAAGGATCTCTCCTACCTGTTGCGCTGGCTGGGCATGCGTGATCTCGCCAGCCTTGAACCGAAGCCGGGCGTGCCGCCGACCACCGGCCACTTGTCGGATTTGCTCGCAAAGTTGCAGCGCGAACCGGCGAAAATGATTCTGCGTTCCGCCTATGCCGATCCGAAGGCCGCCGCGTGGCTGTCCGAGCGCGCGAAAATTCCCGTGGTGATGTTGCCCTACACGGTGGGCGGAAGTGAACAGGCGAAAGAATTGTTCGGCTTGTTTGACGATTCAATTCAACGCTTGCTGGCCGGTCTCAAATGAACTTGTCCGCACTCGAATTCAGCATCCTGATTCCGGCCTTTCTGGCCGGCCTGCTGGTGACGGCAACTCATGTGCCGATGGGCATTCAGGTGCTGCAGCGCGGCATCGTATTCATCGATTTGGCCATCGCACAAATTGCCGGTCTCGGCATCATGCTGGCTGACCTGTTCGGCTGGGAGGCGCAAGGTTGGGCAGCACAGGGCGTGGCGATGTCGGCAGCCGTTGCGGGGGCCATCGTACTCACTTGGGCTGAGAAACATTGGCCCGATGTCCAGGAGGCCACCATCGGCGTGTCGTTTGTGCTGGCCGCGAGCGCGGCGCTGCTGTTGCTGGCAGGCAATCCGCACGGTGGCGAGCACTTGAAGGATTTGCTGGTGGGCCAGATTCTCTGGGTAAATTTGAACACGCTGCTGCCGGTATCGCTGATTTACGCAGTGATCCTGACGATATGGTTTGGCTTTCGCGAACGATTGGGGCGCGCAGGTTTCTATGTGCTGTTTGCCTGCACCGTGACGATATCGGTGCAATTGGTAGGGGTTTATCTGGTGTTCGCCGGTCTGATCATTCCGGCACTGGCCACCAGAAAATTTCTATCACGAAGGATCATTGCGGCGTATGCAACCTCGGCTGCCGGGTACGCGTTGGGATTGGCACTGTCATCGATATTTGATTTACCGTCCGGAGCGGTCATTGTGTGGAGCATGGCGGTCATTGCTATGTTGGTCTATGCGGCGCGACAGGCGTTGGTGGTGCGAACGACGATGAGAGTGCCGACGTAGTGCCTAAACATCACCAGCCGCTGAATCGCTCCCATTGCGCCGTGATAACCGGTGACGCATCGATCAGGTGATAGCGCGCGTGCTGCGCGCCAGTCGCGCAGGCGTGGTTGGGCAAGATTCGCAGTTGCGCGCCGACGCGGACTTCGGTGACGCCGTTCAGATCCTGCGCGAACAATGCGGTCGGCGTTGAACCCACACTGACGACCGGTGCAGCGTGCCCGGCCGTGCGCAAGCGTCGCGCGGCACGCACGGTACGCACACGCTCCTGCTCGGCGCTTGCGCGCAAGGCTGCGTCGCTGCGGCACTCGTAGGAACCGCCGGCGTGCGTCATCACACCTTTGACAACTACGCCTCCGGTCGCGAGCACGTCGGCCACGGCCAGTAAATCCGCGCTCTCCGGCAGAATGCCCGCGCGATGCCCATCACAATCGATTTCGATCAGTCCATGGAGCGGCCCCGGCATTTCTCTTGCCACGCGCACCAGCATATGTGCGGCATCAAGGCTATCGAGAATGACAGTGAGCTTGACGCCACGCTTCATCAACCCGGCAACATGATTCATCTTGTTCTGCGTGATGCCGACGGCATAGAGAATATCGGTGAAACCGTGATCGGCAAAATAGTCGGCCTCGCGAAGGCTGACAAAGCCCTGTAGTGCGAGCGTCGTGCAACTTAAGCGCCGGCACGCCATTTCTGGCCTGTTGACTCTGCATGGCACGACGATTGGCGGTTTGCCAGATGATGTGCCTTAAAATTGAATTCTATTCAACGTGGAAAGTGAAAATGAACGACATGACTCTGCGCTCCACCGCGACGGTAAAAGTAATTGAAAAACTGGCGGAACTGATCAGTCAGCAGCGCGACGCAATTCTGGTGCGTTGGCGAAAACAGGTGCGGGAGCTCCCGTCGGCGCGACAGCTCGACGTGCCGTCGCTGAACGATCATATGCCGTTGCTGCTGGTTGAATTGGCCACGGTACTAAAGTCAAAATCCGACCAGACGATTCCGGAGGCGTTGAGCGACGGCAGTGCGCCCGCACATGGTTTGCAACGTGCGAGCGAAGACTTTGATCTTCAGGAAGTCGTTGCGGAATACAACATTCTTCGCGGCTGTATTCACGACCTTGCCGACGACAACGGCTTGAACCTGCAAGGCGAGCCTTTCCACGTCATCAACGGTGTTTTTGATCAGGCGATCGGCATGGCGCTGCAGACTTATGCCGCCGCAAAGGCCCTCGAGGTGCAACGCCGCCGGGAAGAGTACCTTGCCTTTGTTGCACACGATCTGCGCACGCCGTTGAGTGCGATTTCGATGGCAGGACGAGTGTTGGAGATGAAGCTACCGGAACAAAGCATCAACGCTGACGCGGCCCGCATGTTCAAGGCACTGCGCCGCAATGTGCAGCATCTGGAAAAGCTGGTCGCCAAGGTGCTCGAAGAAAATACCCATCTCCAGACGGAAACAGGAATGAAGCTGGAGCGGCGTTCGATTGATTTGTGGCCGCTGGTCGAGTCCCTGATTCACGACCTTCAGCCGGTGGCGGGGACGGCCGGCACAAAACTGACCAATGATGTGCCCGAAGAAATGGTTGTCCATACCGATGCCGGTTTGCTGAGAAGAGTTTTTCAGAATTTGATTGCCAATGCCATCAAGTACACGCCGCACGGGGAAATCATTATCGGTGCGGCGGAAAATGACGCTACCGGCATCGCAGAGTGCTGGGTGAGCGACAACGGTGCGGGAATTCAGGCGGAGCGCCTGGAAAAAATATTCGACAAAGGAGAAACCGATCCGGACAGCGCGGGCGGAATCGGTCTCGGACTTGCCTTTGTGAAAACATTC
>JANLQC010000151.1:0-3557 GCA_031367575.1 Betaproteobacteria bacterium
CTTGCGGCTCTGCTCGATCCAGTAGCCGAGGTAAACGAACGGCAGTTTTCTGCGGCGGGCCTCCGAGATTTGCCACAGGATGCTGTATGTTCCGAGGCTCAGGCGCGGCTGATCGGGTTCGAAAAAGGTGTAAACAGACGAAATGCCGTCGTCCAACTCATCCATGATCGCGATCATGCACAGGCGACCGTGGTCGCGAAATTCCACGAGACGCGTGCGGACGTTGCTTTGCAGCAGAAAATGCGAATACTGCTCGCGGCTGTCGTGATCCATGCCGCCGCCCGCGTGGCGTGTCGATTGATAGCGCCGATAAAGCGCGTAGTGTTCGTGCGAGAACTTGAGTTCCATCACGCGCGTGGTGAGATGGGCGTTGGCTTTTTGTGTGCGGCGCTGCGAGCGGCTCGGTTCAAACTCATGGGCGAGCACGCGCACTGGCGTGCAGGCGCGGCAATGATCGCAGTAGGGCCGGTAGGTAAAGGCGCCGCTACGGCGAAACCCGGAGGCGACCAGCTGGCTGTAGGTCGGTGTATCGATCAGATAACTCGGGGTTGCGACCTGCGAACGCGCGAGGCGGCCGGGCAGGTAGCTGCACGGGTAGGGCGCCGTTGCGTAAAACTGCAAATTCGCAAACGGCAGATCGTTAAGCTTGGACATGCTGCGCGCGCCAGTGGGATTGGGTTGATTGGGAGTTTATCAATTCCTGCAGCCGCCGCACAAAATCGGCGCGCGCAATCGGGCGCGCACCGAAGCGCGCGAGGTGTTTGGTTTCCTGCTGGCAATCGATCAATTCAAACCCATCGCGCGTGAGTTTCTCGACTAACGCGACCAGTGCCACTTTGGAGGCGTCGGTTTCGCGGGCGAACATGGATTCACCAAAAAACATCCGCCCCAGCGCGATCCCGTAGAGCCCGCCCATCAGTTTTCCATCGCGCCATGATTCAACACTGTGCGCAACGCCCTGCTTGTGCAGGCGCGAGTACGCGGTCTGCATCTCATTCACGATCCATGTCCCGCCATCTTCGGTTCTCGGTTCCGCACAACCTTTGATCACGTCGGCAAAGGCGGTATCAAAACGCACCTCGAATTTTTTCGCGCGCACCGTTTTCGCGAGTGATTTTGAATATTTGAATTCGCCGGGGAATAACACCATGCGCGGATCGGGGCTCCACCAGAGGATCGGTTGATCGTCCGAAAACCACGGAAAAATGCCGCGCGAATAGGCGGCAACGATGGTGGCGGGTTCCAAATCACCGCCGGCACAGAGCAGGCCGCTTGGTTCGGACAAGGCGCGTTTTACGTCGGGAAAGGCAAGGGGGGAATCCAGCCAGTGAATCATCGATCTACCCGCGCCTTAAACGCTGAACCACCGAGCCGCCGCATCCCTTAGCATTGCGCCGTTTGCATCGAGTAACTCGTCAAATCGACCAGCTTCGCCGTACCGGTCACGGCATCCTTCGCGCGGTCGCCCATTTCCAGCGTTAGCTGGAATTCATATTTCTGGAAAAATTCGTTGAATTTTTCGCCACCGAAAGTACCCACCGCAAATAATTCATCGGTCTTGCTATCGTGTTCCAGCAGAATTGCCGCCAGTGGCTGCGGGGCCGGGCCGCTAACCACCCTTGCACCCGCCGATGGGTCGTAGACACTCTTGTCCGCGCAGCAGGAAATGACCTTGCCGTGCGCACTGGCACCGCTGGGACTCGCACGAAAACCGATGAAGCTTACCTGTTTGGTGGGATACGCCAACTTGTGCGCGCAGATGGCGGAATAGGCGACGATGGTTTTGCCGGCACCGACACCGCCGGGCCAGTCATAGGGCTTGCCCGCTTCCGTTTTCAGCGGCACTTTATCAGTGGCCGCTTTGTCCAGATTCAACAAAAAGCAAGGGGTTGATGCATACGGGTAATTGAAAACGTAGTTGAAATTGGCTTTGAGTGATGTTGCCTTGATCGCCTTGCCATCGCCGTCCACCAGTTTGACACGGTCATATTTGCGTGCCGCCAGAGGCGTGAAAGATTTGCCATGTGCGCTCTGTGCCGACGCGTGGGCCGCCGTGCCCGCAACACAAATTTCAATGAACCTGCGACGCGTCGTTTCCATGTCTCAAATCACCCCTTCCAGAATTTGTACCTCCACCGTGGCACCGGCATCGACGTTGCCGACATGGTCATGCAACATGATGAAGCAATTGGCGTCCGACATCGATTTCAATATTCCCGAGCCTTGTTCACCAGTGGTGCGCACCTTGAATACGCCATCTTCAAGATACAACACACCGCGCTGGAATTCGGTGCGGCCTGGTGCTTTCCTGATGGCCGACGTGCACACCGCTTTCAGCAATGGCTGGATGGGCAGTGGATCGACACCTTGCAGCGTCAGCAATGCATCGCGCACAAATTGATAAAACGTCACCATCACGCTCACCGGATTGCCCGGTAGCCCAAAGAAATGTGCGCCGCCGATTTTGCCGTAGGCGAGCGGGCGGCCCGGCTTCATGGCGATTTTCCAGAACACGACTTCGCCGAGTTTTGCCAGCATAGTCTTCACAAAATCCGCTTCGCCAACGGAAACACCGCCTGACGTGATGACGACGTCACCAATCGCGCTGGCATCATGAAACGCTTTTTCCAGCAACGCCGGATCATCGCGAATCACGCCCATGTCGATCACTTCACAACCCATGCGCGTCAACATGCCGTGCAGCGTATAGCGGTTGCTGTCGTAAATCTGCCCTTCGTTCAGTGGGTTGCCGATCGACACCAACTCGTCGCCGGTGGAAAAAAACACCACCCGCAGCGGGCGATTCACGCCAACTTCACCGATGCCGAGCGAGGCCATCAGCCCGAGTTCAGCCGGGCGCACGATGCGGCCCTTGGCCAGTGCGACGGCACCGGCTTGCAGATCTTCACCGGCGTAACGCACGTTCTGGCTTTTTTTCACGCCGGGAGAAAACGTGATTTGCGTTCCGTTCGCCTGCGCGCGCTCCTGCATGACGACGGCGTCGCAGCCATCCGGCACTACGCCGCCAGTAAAGATCCGCACGCATTCGCTTTTGCCGACGGATTTGCCGAACGGCACACCGGCAAAGCTTGAACCGATTTCGGTTAGCACGGCAGTGGGTTTTGCCGCCTAATCATCCGCGCGCAGCGCCCAGCCATCCATCGCCGAATTGATGTGTGCGGGTACGTCCACCGGCGAGATGATGTC
This sequence comes from Betaproteobacteria bacterium, assembly GCA_031367575.1. Taxonomy (GTDB): domain Bacteria; phylum Pseudomonadota; class Gammaproteobacteria; order Burkholderiales; family Usitatibacteraceae; genus UKL13-2. The sequence goes on from JANLQC010000151.1 coordinate 3,208, forward strand.
CTCCGCCAATACCCGTCCCAGCGCCGTGCGTAACGGGACACACGCTATGCCTGTCACCGGCGTGATAAAAGTATGATTGCACGCACGCGCCTTGGCGACCGGCATCGAGTTCGGATCGTAATCGTCGGCGCAGGAGGCTTCGGTGATGGTGATGGGTCTGGTCATTTTGTGGTTGAGGTTCAGGCGAATTGTGCAGAATGATGGTATCGATACCGATTGTACCGTCTAGTTTGTGTGTGAAGATTGCGCGCCCGTGCGGCAGCTAGCGGCTCGTTTCGCGCACATTGTTCGCGGCGTGCGTCCTCGCCTCAGAGCGATTGTTCAAGCGTTTTCAATTCCTCAACGGTATT
>JANLQC010000164.1:0-2025 GCA_031367575.1 Betaproteobacteria bacterium
GGCGACGCGGCGGCACTTTGAGCACTTTCTGTGTTCCGCTCAAGCGTGCAAGGCGTCTTGCGCTCTCGCGTTCAATCAATGCCTGTAATCCCTCGTGTATCAGCAACGTGCGCTCTGTGAGCCCGCTGACGCGTGACGCCTGAGAGAGCAAGTCGTCATCGAGGTTGATGGTTGTTCGCATGATGCAGCCTCATTGCTTGAGTATTACGATCACGAAAATATAGCATCAAATGCAGCACCAAATGATGCTTTTTTTGAATCAGTTTGCGAGAAACGGAGGAACCGCAATGCCAATTGCTGGCGCGATCATGCCGCAGTAAGTTGCCAAACACTATGACTGGCGGAGGTTATCAGGCGTTTAGCCTGGAAGCTGCGTCGAATGGCGATCTTCAAGGCAGTGGTTTTGGAAATTCAATTGCAGGAAAATCAAAGGTTCCATGCTCGAGTTAATTTCCGCCGACATCTTTCAAGCGCCATAAGGTCAGACACCAATTTCCCGCACGCCAATGAATTTTCCCAGCACAACGACGCGCAGATCGCCATTGGGCGCGCCTTGCCGACCGAAAACACTCCGCGATGCGCGCTGGTGCTTGAGTTTGTCAGTTTGATAATCGTCGCAGGATGGGTGGAGCGTCGCGATACCCATCTTGCCGCACGAAACGAAGATGGGTATCGCGACGCTCCACCCATCCTGCGAACGGACTTGAGCCCCGCGCTACAGCGCCACGCGAAACGCCGCCGCCGTTTTCGCTTTCACTTCTTCCAGCGCAACACCCGGATGCAATTCAATCAGCGATAGTCCAAGGGGACTAACCTCGAACACGCAGAGATCGGTGATGATCAAGTTCACCACACTTTTTCCGGTCAACGGCAATGAGCATTGCTTGAGAATTTTCGAGGCACCATCCTTCGAGCAATGCTCCATCAGCACCACCACGCGCTTCACGCCGGAGACCAGATCCATCGCGCCGCCCGGCCCTTTCACCATCTTGCCCGGCACCATCCAATTGGCGAGGTCGCCGTTTTCGGCGACTTCGAGACCGCCGAGAATCGAGAGATCGATATGCCCGCCGCGAATCATGCCGAATGAATCCGCGCTGGAGAAAAAACTCGACCCCGCAATAGTCGTGATGGTTTGCTTGCCCGCATTGATGAGGTCCGGATCGACGTTGTCTTCAGTCGGAAACGGGCCGATGCCGAGCAGTCCATTTTCAGATTGCAGATTGACCGTCATGCCGTCGGGAATGTGATTGGCGACCAGCGTCGGGATGCCGATGCCGAGATTGACGTAATAACCGTCGCGCAATTCTTTGGCGGCGCGCTTGGCCATCAGGTCACGAATCGGTGAATCTTTTTTCGAGGTGGCTCCTCCCGAGACGGTGCGGAACTCGATGCGCTTCTCAAACTTTGCGCCCTGAATAATGCGATCAACAAAAATGCCGGGGGTGTGAATATTGTCGGCATCGAGCTCACCAACTTCGACCAATTCTTCGACCTCCGCGACGGTGATTTTTCCGCAGGTCGCGATCATCGGATTGAAATTGCGGCTGGTCTTGCGATAAATGAGATTGCCGGATTTATCGCCCTTCCATGCTTTGACGATCGATACGTCGGCGTGGATCGCTTCTTCGAGCACGTATTCCTTGCCGGCGAAATTGTGCGTGTGTTTATCTTCAGCGAGCTTGGTGCCGAACGCGGTGCGCGTGTAGAAGCCGGGAATGCCTGCGCCGCCGGCGCGAAATTTTTCGGCGAGCGTGCCTTGCGGCACCAATTGCAAATCGAGTTCACCGGCCAGCACTTGCCGCTCAAACTCCTTGTTCTCGCCCACGTAAGAGGCGATGACCTTTTTAACCTGCCGGGTTTTAAGCAGCAAGCCCATGCCGAAATCGTCCACACCCGCGTTGTTGCCGGCAATGGTGAGACCTTTGACGCCGCTATCCACCAGCGCGCCAATCAGATTTTCCGGAATGCCGCAGAGGCCAAAGCCGCCCGCCGCGATGGTCATGTCGTCGTGAAGAATTCCGT
>JANLQC010000184.1:0-1860 GCA_031367575.1 Betaproteobacteria bacterium
AAGTTCCTCGGCTAACCTGCGTTCCGTGAACAGAGCTTCAAGAGACGCGCCGCCGTAGTCGCGAATCAGTTCACGAAAGCGCACGGGGTGATTGCCAAATCTGTGCAAACGACCTGACCGCTTGGGCCCCGTTACTCGATACACCCCAAATGTTCTTGGAATAGTGAGATTGCCGTCCGCTCTAATGGAAGATGGGTTGATAGAGTGGGTTAGAAGTTCACTCTTGCGCCCTGTAATCATCGACTTGTCCAGTGGTTCGACGAACCAGCAAAAAAACAGCGCGCAAATCCACCTTCCCAGTGACCGAAGCGAATGAACTCAAATGTCATGCTAGCGTCGCGGTGCATCCGAGATAACCTTGTTGATTTGTGTGTTGAGCCGGGTCAGGCTCGGCAAAGCCTGAACCTATTTCCCCGCCCGCAAATTCCATGCATCCACCGCCAGACACCGCGACCACAAACTGACCGCTTCGATCTGGGTGGCAAGACGATGTTTCTTGCGGAACCGTTCCAGCATTTGTTTTTGTTGTTCTGACAAACTGGCGCGCCCTTCGCCGTCGCGTTCCAGATAAGGCAGTTCTGCCGACATTTGCGCGCCGCAGGGGCATTCGACGATGCCGGTCATGCCGCCGCGCACGTAGGATGAAACGTCACTGTCGCCGCAAAACGGACACGGTTTCAGCTCGACGACTTTCAGGTTTTCTTGATCGAATACACTGGTCATAAAGTATCTTATTTGTGTTTATCCGACAACGCTTTCCATCCTCGTTGCCGCACCAATTTCATACGGCATATGATAGCCGCAAGGGCGGTGGATTTCGCAAACGGGGATTTCACTTTTTTCACCACGTCATCAATCCTTTCTGCGGCATTTGCGAGGCGTAACTTACGCGGAGTGCCCGGATTCCTTCTGGAACTTCTAAAAACCTTGTCATCCCGGCGAACAACCAAAACGGTTGCGCCGGGCGGGGAGCTAATTTGTTTTTAGCGCCAAGAATTTGTACAAAATTGGATACCGGCCTTTCGCCGGTAAGACAGGGTTTTTAGAAATTCCCCTTCATACAACTCAAGCATTGGCGCGCCTCTCCGGCATAAAACGCCCCGAACGCCGCACCAGTGCTGGCGTCTCCGGTGGCGCGAATTGGCCGCAACCATTCATTGGAATATCTGCGCTTTGACTTTGTGCGTCGCGAAGCAGTTAAAAAGGCGCATCACGAAATGCATCGCAAAGGGATGTCACAAATTGGCGAAACCGTTTTAACATGGCGCATGAACGAAATCGACTTGTCGCTTGAAATCGAATACGACAACCGCGCATTGGTGCCCGATCACCTTGCCATATTCGCGCGCTGGCGCGAATTGTCCACCGCGTTTCGCGCTCAAGCAAACGTTGAGCTTGATCTTCATTACGGCACCGCCGAGCGGCAACGGCTGGATTTATTTCACGCGAAAAATCCACGCGGCACCGTCGTTTTTATTCACGGTGGCTATTGGCGCTCGCTCGATAAATCCGATTTTTCATTTGTCGCGGCACCGTTTGTCGCGCATGGATTGTCAGTCGCGGCGTTCAACTATCGGCTGTGTCCGGTAGATCGGGTTGCGGACGCCATTGATGATTGCCGAGCTGCGCTGGTTTGGCTGCTGGCCAATGGACAAGAGCATGGTGTAGCGGTGGATCGTGTCGCGCTAAGCGGTCATTCGGCCGGCGGACATTTAGTCTCGATGTTGTTCGCCACCGATTGGCCGCGACGCGATGTCGACCCATCTCGCATCGTCGGTGGCGTCGCGCTAAGCGGCGTATTTGATCTCGCCCCATTACTGAATTGTTCGATGAATGATGATCTGAAGATGGATGCGACAA
>JANLQC010000193.1:0-1828 GCA_031367575.1 Betaproteobacteria bacterium
CGCTCCCGTTCGCCGTTTTCAATCAGGGTGGAAGTGAGTGTAAGCAATTTGATTTTCAAAAATTCAATAATAAAAAATCGGGCACTGGCGCGCGTCTCCGGGCTAAAACGCGCCGAAACGCGCGCCAGTGCTGGTGTCTCAGTGGTGGGTTCTACTATTTACCCTCAATTCTTGTCATCCTCGCCCCCGATTAAAGCATTCGAGGGCAGGCTACCGCGGGGATCCATTTTTCAACGGTTATCGATAGCTTGAAAAAAATGGGTTCCCGCCCCCGGCCTACTGCCTGCGCCGGCAGGCTCCGCGGGAATGACAGGGTTAATAGAAGTTTCTGGTAATAAAACACAAGCACTGGCGCGCCGTTTCGGCCATTTGTTGCCGGAAAGGCGCGCCAGTGCTAGGGTTTTACTGAATTACGCGGGCTACCACGTATATCGAACCGTGTACCGGATTACCGCTTCGCCGCCCTTGGCGATGCGCACCGGAAAGTGAATGGTGCGCGCATCGATCTTTTCAAAGTCCTGCGATTTTTTTGTCACCGCCCAGGTTGTCCAGCGGTAAAGATTTTCTTTCGCAATCACCGTGACCGCCTCATCCTTCTGGTTGCGCAACTTGATCTCGATTTCTTCTTCGATGATTTTGCCGTTGCTGTCATAGCGAAATTCCACCTGACGCCGCTCGCCGACGACATCGAATGCGCTGCCGAGTTTGATCTGGATGGTTTCATTTTTCGCGGTGTGATCGATCAAATCCTCGCCGATGAATTCCAGCGATTGATCGGCGCTGTCGAGCTTGGCCACGCGCACTTTGCCGGCCGGTAACGGAATGCCCATTCGATTGTCTTCGCGATTCTTGAAGCGCAAATAAACGTCCACCTTTTTGTTCGACTGATTGCCAAAATTGCGATCCGTCATCGGGCTGCCATAGTTGCCGAGATACTGATTGGCCTGCCCGTAATAGAGAAGCGTCTTTTCGCAATTCACGCCGCGCGCCACCGGGAATAGTTCGATCTGCTTGGTGGCATTGTTGCGCAACGTGGTGGGGCGTCCGAGCGTATAGAGGTGATACTCAAAGAATGCTTTTTCGGCGAAGCCCTCATCCCGCGAACTCATTTCGCGCACGGTAGACTTAAGTGCCGCCGGCGCATATTGCGGTTGCGGTTTGGCGCGCTGCACGTCACCCGCCACCAGCTTCAGTTTGGCGTCATCAAATGTCGCGCCACTTTGATTGATGATCGTCACCCACGCACCGACATCGAGCTTGCACGCATTAGTGCCGGAAGCCCCATCGCTCAAGGTCAGGTTGTAATCGGTCCACCAGGTGATGCCGCCGGTTTGAAAACTCATGCGCGCCGGGTGCGTGCCTGCGCGCTCTGCCGAAATATCCCACACCAGTGTCGGCTTGCTGATCAATCCTCCCGGCAGGCTGCTGAGCTTCACGCCCGAATAGGTATTGACGGTGCGTATCGAGCCATCCGCCGCGCGCAGCACCAATCCGCCTTGCGTACCGATAAGCGTACCGGAGATCGATTCGACGCCCTGACCGCGAACCTGTTCAACGGTCACTTCGCGGTCAAGATATTTTTGCAACAGTTTGTTGGTGCTGGTGAGATCGAACTCGAAACTTTGCTCAACCACACGTGTACCCGCCGGATCCAGCAGTGATTCAAACGCCACCGTGGTCGGGTCAATCAGCGCCGGCACATCAGAGACGCGGATGACGGTGCGGCCTTTGGTCAGCATCACATCGCGCTGCTGTTTGACCATCGCGTAGCCGGGTACGCCGATCCCTTCGCCGCCGGATTGAAACGTCGCCGTCGATAGCGTCCCCG
>JANLQC010000194.1:0-2449 GCA_031367575.1 Betaproteobacteria bacterium
AGCCAATAAATCTCATGAAATACCATACCCTCGTATTGGTCGCGTCCGCCAGCGTAACCTCCGCCCTCGCCCAAACACCACCCACCACCGCTGCGGACAGCGCCGTCGCCCGGCACAGTTGCGTCAAGCCGCGGTTGCCGAGTGTGTCGGCGGGGGTCAACGACAGCCAGATGGCCGTGTTCGTCAGTTCGCTGAACAAGTTCAAGGAATGCGCCGAGTCCTTTGCGCAAGCGCAGCAAAAAGAAGCGGAGCGGGTACAGAAAGCCGCGCAAGCCACAGCCGAGGCGCTGGTCGCTTCCGGCAATGCGGCAATCAAGGATTACAACGATTTTATCGACGAAGCGGGTAAAGCGATGGCCGCGAAACAATCCGGGGCGAAATAGCGAACCGGGTCGCGCCGCAAAGAAATTCTTGATACTTCTCCGTCTCGGATTCCACGCAAAAATTAAACAGCGCCGTGTGCCCGCGCAGGTGCTTTTTCGATTCAAAACCGAGTTCCACCGTCAGTTTGCCGGCATCCATCGAGGTGTTGGCCCAACCGATTACGTGTTCGCGCCATAGCAACGGCAGCGCGTAATAGCCCAGTTTGCGCTTGGCCGGCGGCGTATAGGCCTCAAAGCGATACGCCCAGCCCCACAGATGTTCAAAACGCGCGCGATCCCACACCAATGGATCGAACGGGGCGAGAAAACGCACCGTGTCCGGTACGGTTTCCGGCAGCACTTCATGCGCGGGCCACAGGTAAGCAACACCATCGACCATTTCGCGCCGGTAATTGCCGCGCTTAACCAGCGATTCAATTCGCTTCGCGAAATCAACCTCGGGTTTGTTCGATCCCATCATCGCGATCACGCGCATCAGCGTGCGCGCGGGCAACGGCGCATAAAGGTTCACCAGCAATTCGATCAATCCATCCGCGCGCGCCGTCGGCGCAAGTACTGCGCCTTCACGCGCCGGTGCCATCGCATACACGCGCAGCCCCTTGTCGCGGCGTCTCACGTGTGCGCGGCCTTCGCGGTGCAACGCTTCCAGCATCAGCGTGGTGGCCGACGAGGTGCCGCCCCAGCCATTGATTCGCGCGCCCGCGCCGAGCACGCGCTCCACCTCGCGCGGATGCGCTTCCGGATTTTCCGCGAGGTAGCGCAACAGTTTTTGCCGCAGCGGCCGATGCTCATCGATGAATGCACGCCAGCGCGCGGATATTTTGCGCGGATGCAGCAGTGCCAGATGTTCGACGGGGAAAAAACCGTAGTTGTGCAACATGTCTTCGATCAGCGGCAGCGCCGGGTATTGCGTTTCAAGTTCATCAACGCAATAGCCATTCACGCGCTGGCGCAGGATCAGATCCTGCGCGCGCGCCGGTGCGCGGATCGGGTCAGCTTGCAGATAGCCGAGCCTGCGAATCGCGGTCAGCAAATCGGTGGGAGGCGCGAACGCGCGCGCGACCGCGTAACGGCGCAATTTGTCGAGCGTCATGTTGTCAAGCGTCATGTTGGCGAGCGTCATGTTGGCGAGCGACAAGTGGCGATGGCCGCATCGAGCAACGGCAATGGTGTCACGGCAGCACCGATTGCGATGGAACCGCTTGCCAACACCCGCGCCGTGATGCCGCCGTGTCCGCGCATTGCGTTATAGCCACCCGTGCCAAGCTGTGACTCCATCAATGAGCAGGGGTGGCATTCGCCCGTCCATTCCAGCACGGCGGCACCGATTTGAAATGTGTGACCCTTCAGGGCCTGCAAATTGATGCCGGCGACGGCGATATTGCGGCGTAGCAATGCAGGATCGATCTCACGGCGCTGCAACAGCGCGCTAACCGCCACCAGATGCTCGGCCTGAATGAGCGTGATCTGCCGATCATTGCCGGGCCGCGATTTGTCTGCGGTGCGGTCCCCGGTGAGGCCGCGTCGGGCAATCGCTTCAACGGTGGACAGCGAAACCATCGCCATGCGCGGTGCCGGGCGCACACCGATCCAGACCACGTTCCCCGCATGCGGAAATGTCGTCATGAGATTGCGCAGACCGGGCGGAATCATGGCTATTTGACGACACTCTTGTCCTGGCCAAACATGAATTTGCGGGTTTCAGCATCGATCACCGGCGGGGTCGGATCAGGCCGCACCTCTTTCGCGCGCGCATAGGCGCGGGTGGTCGCGGGCCGCGCCTTGATGGCGGCGTGCCAGCGCGCAAGGTGCGGAAAATCGTTCATGTCCTGTCCTTGCCGCTGCGGAACGATCCACGGATACGCCGCCATGTCGGCAATCGTGTATTGGTTGCCGATAATAAATTTACGGTCGGCAAGGCGTTTGTTCAGCACCGCATACAGGCGTGACGTTTCTTTCACGTAACGCTCGATTGCATACGGCAGTTTTTGCGGCGCGTAATGGTTGAAGTGATGGTTCTGCCCGAGCATCGGCCCCAAGCCGCCCATCTGCCACATCAGCCATTC
>JANLQC010000215.1:0-1871 GCA_031367575.1 Betaproteobacteria bacterium
TCTGCGTGACAACGATCTGAAATCAGATCTGGTTCATCCCAACGCAAAAGGTTATGCGCAAATCGCGCAGATGATCGCGATGCTGCTCAAGAAATCGGGGGCGATTTAGCCGGTTTCACCCGAACTCGAAACGACTCAGGAAATTGCCAAGCCGTCCAGCCAGTTTCGCAGCAATCGGGTAGTGACCCCAGGTTGCTCGAGCGGCACAAAATGGCCTGCATCCGCAATGATTTCTAATGTCGATGCTGGCAGGCGCGACGCCATCCGCCGCTGAATATCCGGCGGACAAATGCGATCTTCCGCACCGCATGCGATGAGCGTGGGAATATTGATGTCCGCCAATTGCGGCCATGAATCGGGCCGACCCGCCAGTGCCTCTGCTTGTGCGGCAAAGGCAGGTGCGCCTTGATCGATTGCCATCGCGATGACGGTGTCCCGCAGCGCAATTTCATCGCTGCGCAACAGCGAAAAATAGGTCGGCAACAATTGCGTTTCCACCATCGCACCAAAATTCCCGCCTATCGCGAGGACAACCTGCGCATCGCGCCGCGTTCGCCGCTCCGGCGTATCGGGCCCGGGATCGGAATCGAACAATGCCAGTGCCACGATGCGATGGGCCGCTTGTCGCCACATGTTGAGTGCGACGATGCCGCCCATTGAATGTCCGATGGGAATGATCGCGCCGGTCACGCTGGCCAAGGCCGTTGCCGCCATCGCGGCGATATTGTTTTGGTGCCGATAATCGATTACCACGCACGGCCAATCGTTGCAAAGTGCCTGATATGGTTTCCACCAGACGCGTTCGTCGCAGAGCGTCCCCGGCAGGAACAACAGGGTTGGTAACACTGGCCGATTTATGCGGATTGATTGGGCAGAATTTGTGCCGCACCCGGATCGTTGCCGCCACGGACAATGAATACGTCCGAATCCGTGACCGCCTCGATCTGCCGCGCCATGCCGCGAGGAACCGTAAAGGTGTCGCCTGCATTGAGTCTGACTTGATCGCCCGCGTTGTTTCTCCACAAGACGGCACCGTGATCGATCAACAGGACTTCCACACAGTCGCGCACATGCATCGGCGTGCGCGATTGTGCCGCAAGGGCCAAATGCCGCAACGTGAAATCGTGTGACACGCCAATTGGCGAGGATAGAAACCCATCCGCACTGTGTGGCGCACCGATGATGGCGGCCTCTTGCACGCCGACGGTCGCTAACGGCGAATCAGGATTGGCGCGCCGCGATGCCGCACGCACCACATGACGCGTCATTTCTTCAAGCGTCGGCGTGCGGATATGGGCAATTTGTTCGCGTGTCGATGGATGCACCGCTGCGGCATTGACGGGTACGGTCTCGCCGAGCGTGGTATCGATCAGGCCGCCATTGTCGAGTAACACCAACCCGAAGCCGCGTGCTTTTTCGATCACTTGTGGTGCCCAATGCACCCGCCCCGGATCATCGCCGCCAAGCACCGCAAACATGAACCCCGTTTCACTGCCGACATTCTCAAATCCACGAAAGACATGGATGGGAATTGAAATGGTGTCGCCCGCTTCAAGCACGACCTCGCCGGCATCGCCGTGCTCGCCCCAGAAGAAACGCCACGATCCGCGATGGATGATGAACACTTCCTCGCTTTGGTGGCTGTGCAGCGAATTGGTGCAACGCGGCGGCTGGCGGGCACCGCCGATGTTGAAGCCATGCGGCTCGCGGATATGCACGTACTGATGCGGGTTCTCCGCAACACCGGGGCCGATGATGGTGAAATTTTCCTTCTGGTCGCTGCCGGGGCTGCGCGCATCGATGAACGCATTGGTGCAGGGCCGCAATTCGTTATACCGAACCAGTCGCGCCTGCAATTGCGGGGCCAATGA
>JANLQC010000305.1:0-5349 GCA_031367575.1 Betaproteobacteria bacterium
GCCTCGCCGGTTTTCGCCACCGTAAATCCCTCCCGGCCTCCCGTTAAAAAGGGAGGAGTCATGTATCACGACATGATCGAGTCTTTTTCCATTTACCCGCATTGCGCCGTCCGGCCGGAAATGCGCGCATAATCGCGTTCATTTTGTCGGGAGAAAAATATGTCAGGCGGAAAATTTCACGTACACGGTCCCCACGACCACGCGGTTGAGCACGAGGCCGCGCATGGCGAAGATCATGGCAAGGCGAAAGTTGGTGCCAGTCTCGCGCAGATGGTGGCGATCTTCACCGCGATTCTTGCGACCATTGGCGCCATCGTGAGTTATCAGGGCGGGCACACACAGAACGAGGCATTGCTGCACAAGAATGACGCCGTGCTAAAGAAAACGGAAGCCGCCAATCAATGGTCCTACTATCAGGCCAAAGGCACCAAGCAGAATTTGGCGGAATTATCGGCGGCACTTGCCGCAGAACCCGGGAAGAAAGTGAAATACGAGGCGGAAGTCATCCGCTATAAAGGCGAGAAGGAAGAAATCAAGAAGGTCGCCGAGGGATTCGAAAAACAATCGCTCGCGGCCGACGAAGCCTCGAAGCACGCCCTAAGCCCGCACAACAAACTCGCACAGGCAATGACGCTGATACAAATCGCGATTTCACTCGCCTCGATATGCGTTCTCACGCGACGCCGTTGGATGCTGGGTCTGGCAGGCGTGGCGGCGGCGGGTGGGCTGGTTTATTGGGCGCTCGCATTCACCATGACCGGCGCGTAGTGTGGGACAAAACTCTTCCCACTCCCGTTGCAAGCCGGGTGTTGCCGCAGGTGAGTTTTGCAGACGCAGATTGGCCAATTGAACGTTGTACGGCCCCGCCGTGGCAAATACCGCGAGGCCGTCGCTCGCTGAAATTGTTGCTGGCCTTAGCGTGGCATTTTTGCGGGCCGCTCCCGGCATTTGCGACATCGTGTGATCGATCCGCATGATTTTTCATCGACTGGCCACGTCGGTCACGATTGTTGCTCCATTACCCAGTTGCTCGACGGTCGTGATAATCATTGATTTGATTGCGATCCCGAAATTTATTGAGGTGGGCCGGTGATTTGCAATGCGTGGCATACATCGCCGGACCGTCTTATTGAAAGTGACAATTGTTTAATAGACAGAAAGACTGTTTGGGTGAAAATTGCCGAATGGCGTGACCAGAAACTCGACCGCAAACAGGACGCAACGCGTGAACTGGCGACCTCACTCTGCGTCGCGTTTTTTGCAATAATTGGCTATTGCTGCGACAAGCGCGCCTTGATTGGGGCAGAAACTGCCGCACCATGCATTCGCGCTCGTTTGCGGACAAGTTCCAAGTTGTTTGAACGGCGAATTTTTGGCGATATTTGCGCATTGAATTTTTGACCGGTTTTTTTGGTTGGCAACGGGCAGTGATATTGATCGCCCTAAATTCGATCGCCCTATACAAAAGCAAACAGGAGATCCGATAAAAGTAATATACTGAAATGTATAACAAACGTAATTCCCCCATTTTTTGATCGGCGTACCAGAGCTTGCTTTTCGATACCCGCACCCATCCATCAATGAACGCCACACTCGATTTTGACCCCCGCATGTCGACTTTTTTGGCGGCACAGCTGGAAGGCGCGGAAGCACGCCTGCTGGATCCGGCGCAAGCGGATAGTGATCGGTCATTTGAAAAACTTCTGCAACAAATGCGCGCGCCACAGCCGCAGGAACAAGCGCGCGCGGCAAGCGTTGCGGCGCTGCAACTTTGCCAGCACCTGTATGCGAATGCCCGTTCATTTGATGCACTGCCGTTTGCCCGTGCCAATCTGGTTCTGGCGGAAAAAACTGGCGACGCCGCGCTGGTGCGCCGTTCGCACACCGCCTGCGGCTTGCTGCTGGCCGACACCGCGGACATTGCCGGGGCGATCGAGCATCACGTCGAGGCACTTGGATTGGCGTCGCGCAATGATGACGCGGTGGAAATGAGTCGGGTCTGGAACAACATTGGCAGTGCATTATGTGTTTCGAGTAGTTTTGCGTTAGCAACAACCTGCTTTCGCAGGGCATTGGCGATATTGCATTCGGAGTCAGTGCCGGTATTCAGTCGTTATGCCGCATTCGGAAATCTTGCGCATTGTCTTTTTCATACCGGCGAATTGCATGAGGGTGAACATTTTGCAGCATTGGCGATGCGGGAAAAGACGCCTTTCATGGCTGAACAGGATCCCCAAAGCGTATTGCTGTTACACAGAAATTATGCACGCATACTAATTGCGCTTGGCCGACTTGATGACGCCAAAGTCCAAGTAGAAACGTCGTTGAAATTGGCTGCCCAAGTGGGGACTCCGCGGGCTGCAATGGCCGCCGCCATGGCGCAAGGTGCCTTTGATATCGCGAAGGGTGACATCGATCTGGGCTTGACCCGTCTTGATTGCGCCTTGATGCTTTCGCGTTCGATCCCGGCGACACTTCGCGATACGCTGGTATGCGTCATTCGGGCGCAGGAAAAGGCGGGATTGCCTGCCCAAGCGTTGATCCGCCTTCAGGAGCTTTCAGACCATGTATATCACATGGCTATATTCCAGATTCGCAGGCATGTGGAACTAGCCGACATACTCGGAAACGGCGAAGTGGCGAGCACGCAAACATTGCAGCAGACAAAAACGCGGTTGACGTTACGTTTGCCGAAACCCGCGATGCCGGCCGAATGGGCGACACTGCAGCGACTGGCCGTGGGGGCGGCGTTCCGGATGGAGGCCACCGGTTGGCACGGCATTCGCGTTGGCGTATTGACGCAAGCCCTCGCGATGGAATATGGCTTGTCACCGATTCAGGCAATGGAATACGGTCAAGCGGCGCAGCTGCATGATATTGGCATGGCCTCGGTACCCGAAAACGTGCTCTCGCATTCCGCTGAACTCAATGCCGTCGAGTGCGCACTCGTTCGCAAGCATACCGAGGCCAGCGTGGCAATGTTGGCGGGCGACCAACATCCGCGCATGGTGATCGCCAGTGACATCGCGAAATATCATCACACCAATTGGGATGGGCACGGTTACCCGTCAAATGTGGCGGGAAATTCAATTCCGTTGGCCGCACGCATGTGTGCCGTGGCCGACGTTTATGACTCGCTGGTTACCGACCGCCCTTATCGAAAAGCATGGTCAATGGAGCAGGCGTTTGTAGAATTGCGGCGCGTGGCCGGAACGCAACTTGATCCGGATTTGGTGCGTTGCTTTGAAGCGGTCATTCGCCGTGAATCCGCGAATGAAGGTATCGCCCCGTCCATTGATGCCGGGCTGGGGAATTTTCAACAGTTGATTTCCGCACTTACCGAAGACAGGGGTTTCTTATGACGAAAAATCTATTGATCAACACCAAGGAATTCAAAATGCTGGAGTTGCTTGTGCAAGGCGGCACCAGTAAAACGATGGCGCTGAATATGGGATTCAAGGAAGGCACGATGCGGGTCTATCTCCACCAGCTTTACCGGAAACTGGGCGTGAATTCAAAGACGCGCGCGGTCACCTGGTACCTTGCCAATGTCAGCCGCGACACAAATGGCAGTGCGCCCGAATCCGTGTCGGCTCATGGGCCGGTTGGCGATGAGACCTTCGGTGATATGGCGCTTCGCCTCAATCTATTCAATGCGCTGGGTGTCATGAGCACTTTTTTTGGCGCTTACGGTCGCATGTGGGAAGTGGCCACCCGGCTCAAGGGCGGCGTGGTGCACGAAGGCGTTGAACAGGTTCGCCGCAATTCGCGCCAATTGTGGGAGGCGCTGCTTGCCGGTGATTTTGCCTACGGCAAGCGGCTCTACGACCGGGGTGTCACACCAAAGTTATTCATTGATTCGCCGCCCGATTGTTTGTTGGTGGCCATCCTGCTTCTTGTCGGCGGATATTCAAATGCGGCCAATCAGGTTATTGCCCAGCTCAAGCGCCGCGAGAAAGGCCGCCTCGGCATTTCGGGGAATGAATACAAAATGATTCGCGCATTGCGCGATGCGCTGAATGTGCAAAGCGGAAATGTAGACAACGCACTTGCAAGCCTCTATCACATGGCTGCCGAGAATACCTCACAGCAGGTATTCAAGCATGTGGTGATGTCATCGCTGTTTTATGTTTACAAGGAGCGGCAAGATCTTGATCGTGCGCGCGGTACCGCCAACGCCATCTGGGTGGAAGCGGAGGGCGTGCGCCAACACTTGCAGGCGATGGGTGAGAAACCGCTTTATAAAGACGCGTCACTTCCAAAGCCTGCGGTCATGCCCAAGACAGAGCTTCACGTCTATCTGGAAAAACTTGCGTACACCTGAGTCAGGGTTGCGTTTCCAGAATGGATATTTATGCCCATTCCAGTGGGTAGCGCGCCCGGCACCAAGTCCGCCACACAACCTTTGAACGGTTCGTTTTGCGGCATCGACGACGAGACAAGATCTATTAATTTGTGGTTGAGTGCGAGTTTCTAGTCAGCCGCGACGGCTTCACCTCGAAGCCGTCGCAATCGGTCGCACCATCGAGTTGTCGCTTCCGACGTTTTTGCGGGCTACCAGCAAACGATTGTGTCACCGCCTCCCACCATCAACAATTGCCACTCATCGAGCACCTTGAGTGAGTTTTCCTTTTCGTTCGTCTGACCGTCGATGGCCGGGAAATAAATTGTGTCGTCCGCGGCATATACGTTCTTTGCATTGATTTGGTTCATTTGAGTTCCTTTGGCGTTTGTGAAAAAAGCCGCCTCGGGTGAGGCGGCTGGTATCAGTATTGCAAGAAATGTTAATTATTGCAATAACAAAGTAACCAATGTTTATTGCCGCTTCCGGTCGCCGCCAATTTCGTCGCCGCGTGTTCCGGACAAAGGCAATCCCAAGCCCATCCAATTGCCGGTGCGACTGGAAACGTTTTCTTTGCCAGTGATAGAGTTCCTGCGAGCACCCTTTTTATCCCCGCCAATCACCGCCACCATGAATTCGCCCTACCGCATCGATGCCGATATCACCATCGCCGACACACTGCCCGGCGCGTTCTATCACGATGCCGCCGCGTATGCGCTTTTGCGGGAGCGGGTGTTTGCGCGTACCTGGCAATGGCTCGGCGAACTCCATGACGTGGTTGAGCCGGGGTCGCTTTCACCGCACGAACTGTTGCCGGGCCTGATGAATGAGCCATTGTTGCTCGCGCGCGACGGCCTCGGTGAATTGCGTTGCCTTTCCAACGTCTGCACGCATCGCGGGAATTTACTGGTGAAAGAGGCGTGCCGCGCCGGACGGATCCGTTGTGGCTACCATTCACGGCGTTTTGATCTCACCGGCCGCATGACATTCATGCCTGCATTCAAAGA
>JANLQC010000336.1:0-3034 GCA_031367575.1 Betaproteobacteria bacterium
CGATATTCCTCGGCAATATTCGCGGTCGCGCCACGCGAGACAATCACGAAGTCGCGATTTTTTTCATACTCGCTCCAACCGAGCATCGCTTCGATCGTCCATTGCGCGACCGTGAAACGCGTCGATCCATAGGCGATGACTGAGCGGTCGCGATCCATTGAGTCGAGCGTGCTGCGCGCAATCGTGCCCCCCGGCGCGTGCAGGCCCGCATCCTGCAACACCGAATTGCCGGTCTTGAGGCGCGCGGCCTCCAATCCCCACGTGAATTCGCGGTCGTCTGCGCGCTGCATCGTGTGGCGAAGTTGTCCATCCGAGGCGGTGGGCCGGGTGGTGAAATCGGTTTGCCGCACCAGCGTCAAACCGGGAATAAATATGCCGGACGTCTCATCGACGCTCGACCGCTCGCGTCCAACTCCCGCCTTGAACCAGAATTGCGAACGCGCATCGAGGGCGTATTTTCCGCCGGCATCGACACGGGTATTGGCACCGGTTACGCGCTGAAATAATCCGGTTGCGTCGCGCGTACCGATATCAAAATCTGCCGAAAGGCGATTTGCGTAAATGAAAAATGTCGTATCCCAGCGCGGCCGCATTCCCAACGCCGCCGTGACGGTTTTCGCGTCCGCCCGCAAGGCGGAGTTGCCCGGCGTGATGCGGGTGTCGATGGCCTCCGCGAAGTAGGCCATTGGCGTGGGCGCGAGCAACGTGCCATTTGCCGTCACCACCGGTTCGACCAATTTCAAATCGTCACTAAAATTGTGTCGAACCGATACCGTCGCGTAGTTGCCCGGCGTATCGGCAAGCGTTTGATAGCGGTTCGACGCACCGAACACGAGCGGATCAAGCAAGAAACCCTGCAACAATTCCGAACGCCGGTTGAAGTCGCCCGCATAGCGATCCGCGAGGAACAGGTGGCTCCCCGCCCAGAACGGCAAATAGGATTCCTGCGCAATATGGCGCGCCCAGCTTTCCATGCCGAAAAACGCCATCGCATTGCCGAGGTTGGCGGCACCGGCCTGATTGTTGGCGACTTGATTGAATGATTTCAAATACGGCATTTTGCGCACCGCCTCGCGCGCCTCGCGCACTGCCTCTGCAGGTTCAATGCCGTCGATTTTGATCAAGCTTGCCAGCAAATGCGGCAGCGGATCGTGACTATCGAGATCAATGACTTTGGCGAGTTCTTGCAAGGCGCGATCCGGTCGTTCCATCCGGTAGTAGGCAACGGCGGTGTACAAATGCGCGCGCGCATAACGCGGCTCGATCAGGCTCGCGCGCAGCAAGGCATCGAGTGCCGCCTCATTGTCGCCGCGCTTCAATTCGAGGATGCCCTTGCCGGTGAGCATGACGACGTTGTCAGGTTGCAGTGCGAGCGCCTTGTCAAAATTCGCGGACGCACCCGCATAGTCGGCGATACTGGTTTGCAGGCTCGCGAGTTCGCTCCAGGACGCGGCCGATTTCGCGTCGAGTTGCGCGGCTTTTTCAAGATGCGCGCCGGCGAGGCCGAAATTATCACGCTCGGCTTCGATGGCACCGAGGCCCAGCCATGGGCGCGTGTCATTGGGCGCAAGCACTGCCGCTTTTTCATAAGCGGCAACCGCTTCGGTGCCGATACCGTCAAACCGCGCCACATCGGCCTTCGCGAGCCACGCGTCCACCGATGCCGGATTGCGCTGAAGCGCATCGTTGATTTGGCGGCGCGCATGGTCAGAGTCATCTTGCAAGAGGGACAACTGCGCGCGCGCAACGTCGATGCGTTCGTCCGCCGGGTACTTCGTTGCCGCATCCAGAAGGGCTTGCTTCGCTTTCGTTTGCTCCCCGTTGTAGATCAGGAAATCCGCCAGCAACAGGCGTGCCGATGCCGAATCTGTTGGTGGATTCGATACCGCAGTCGCGAGTCGGGCGAATGCGGCGGCGAGTTGCTGCTCATCGATCAACGCGGCGATGCGCGCAAATTCCGCTTGCGCTTCATAGGGGGCAATCGACTCCCGATAGCGCCGCGCATCGATGGTGCGCGAAGTCACCCATTGAATGCGCTCGCGCGGATTGATGATCTGGATTTTCACCGGCGCACGACCCTGCTCAGCACTCGCCTGTTCGTTCTTGCCGACCAGCACGCGGCCTTGGTCGTTGGAGAATTCCGCGTCGCCGCTGAACACCGTCAAGGTTGAGCGCCCATCCGGCTCGACGACAATTTCCCAATCGGTGCCGCGAATGGATGCGAGCGCGGAAGGTGTTTGCACCGTCAGGCCACCGGGCGTGGTTTTCGATTGCATCCAGCTGCGCCCGGCATTCAGATTCAGCGTGGTTTTCTGATCCTTGCCGGTACTCACTTCCTTGATTTGCAACACGCTGTTTTGCGCGAGGCGAATCTGCGTGCGGTCGGGAAACAGCAACGCCATCTTTGAAAGATCGCCGGTGCGCACGAGATTGGAGGGGAATACCTGCTGCTTGACTTTGGCCGCGCGCCAATCAATTTGCTGCGCTTCGCGAATTTCGCCTTTACCTTCGAGGCTGACGATTTCGGCGGCGGGGGGAGTAGCAGGAGGCGCGGCGCACAGCAATGCCGGAAGTAGGCCGAGGTATGCCGCAAAGGCGCGCAATGTCAGGAAAATCGGGCGATCAGGGTATCGCGGTTTCATGCCTAATCATAATCCGGAACTTAAATATTGTTATTCAAAACCGAAATCTGGTAATCGCCAATTGCCGTCCCCCCGGCAAGGTCAAGGTCGCATTGGCCGCATCCTGAAACAGAATCGACACCGGCCCCACATTGCTGTTGATGATGGTCGCCGGCTTGTACGGCCCGGTCATCGTCTGGCCGTTGGCGACTTGCAGCCAATTGCTTGAGAAACTCTGTGGCGTGGTCATCGGGTTCTGCGTGACGTACCACACCGGTCGCCCATCCGTCTCATACATGTAGCCGGCGATGAACGCGAAGTTGTTCTTGAATTCCATGAAGAAGCCGCGCCCGTCCTCGCTCGCATTCCACCACCAGCCGTTCTCCGGCACGAAGGCGGGTGTCACGCCATTT
>JANLQC010000344.1:0-2346 GCA_031367575.1 Betaproteobacteria bacterium
CTCACGTCATCGACAATGCCGGATCGCAGCGCGTGGCTCAAGCCATTGACCGGTGCGTTATCCATACGGATGACGGCGATCTGGCCGCGTAATTCATAATGGGTACTATTCATGGGATTCCCGGCGGGGTTGATGGTTTTAGTGGTGGGATGGTAGAGCTGACGCTGGGCGACGCAAGATTTTTTATTGCGCAGGAACGATGATTATCCCGCGATTTCGCCAAACATGTGTGTATTGAATATACCATACACACATGTATTTTATTAGTCCCCGAACGCATAAAATGGCGTGACTATTTTCAAACGCATAGGCAAATAGGCGTTTGACCGCACAACCTCAGCAAAAATTCGTTGGAGATCATATGGCAGCGCTGGTAACCTGGACCGTCATGGTGACAAAAGACACCGACGTATCGCTACGCGCGTTCCTTGCCCAACGCGGGATGAAGAAAAGCGACCTTTCCAAATTTATCGAGCAGGCAGTTCAGAAAGCCGTTTTTTCACAAACCGTGGTGGATGTTGAAGCGCGAAATGTTGATATTTCTGACAACGAGATCGACGCCAGCATCAACGATGCACTGCGCCAGGTGCGCGCCGACAAGTGGTGTGCGCCACGAACAAGCACGCAAACAAAAAAGGTCAAACGCGTTTAGACGATCCGGTAATGCAGGTCATCCTTGATACCGACCTATCGCCCGATCCCGCCGATAATTTTCACTTAGCGATAGTGGAAGTGGGCGACGCAGACTTTCATGTCGCAGGCGACCGGAGCGGAATTTTGCGATTTCGCAAACACCGCTCCACTCAAATCGTCAGTGTGCGGCAAATGGTCGACGTGCGAAAGGTTTGAGCGTTTGGATTCGCAACCATTGACCGCATTGTTTCCTCAAACCGCCCGCACCATCCGTTGCCGATCGCACTGAAACAACTTCACCAAGCCATACACCGCCAATATCGGCAGCGCCAGGAATATTGCAAACGGCGTCATCGCGAGCAGCATGGCCAGCACCACCATGACGGCGGCAAACGCCACCGCCAACATGGCGACCAGCGCGGCACCGGCAAATACGGCCAACAAGGTGATACCGACCAACACCAGAATCGGAATCGCGATCATCCAGCCGAAAGCGGAGTCTGAAAAATCTTCATCGAAAAACATCAGCGTCGCGCCGTGGCCTGACGCGCCCAATGAGAAAGGGCCGTTGACGATGACGGCGGCAACGATGGCAAGCATCAGCACGATAAGCAACGTGAAGAACAGCGGACGAGAAACTTTGTTCATGTGAACTCCCTGCGGGTTGAATTGACGATGAGTGCAGTTTCGCGATATCCGCAGGGATGCTCAATCCGGTTCGGACGAAGTGCAGAAATCATTGCACCAAGGGCGGAATGCCGCTAGGATGCTGCAATGCAACAAGAAGGTTTGTCCAAGCGCTGAATACCCTTCGGCAATTTCGACTAATCCGACTAATCCGACTCATTCGGTTCAATGCCGGGCGAGTTGACACTTCCTCGGTTGCGGCGCGACGCCATACTCCGCCACGCTCCCACCCGCCCACAAGGCGATTTTTCCATCGAATTCCAAGCTTCTGCCCGGTCACCACGCTGTTGGGTGCAAACTTGTTGTCTTCATTCGGCACCCCCAAACGTGCCAGCGCCGCACTCTGAAAGGATTTTTCCATGAGCTTGCACCCTCCGCTCAAACAAGTGTCACCGAGCAAAAAAATCACCTCATTCCATCCGCCGCAACGCACCCTGATGGGTCCGGGCCCATCGGACATCAATCCGCGCGTTTTGGCCGCGATGTCATTGCCCGCCATCGGCTATCTCGATCCGATTTTTGTCGGGATGATGGAAGAATTGAAAACGCTGCTGCGTTACGCGTATCAAACCGATAACGCATTGACCTTTCCGGTCTCCGGCCCCGGCTCGGTGGGTATGGAAACCTGCTTTGTGAATGCGGTTTCGCCCGGCGACAAAGTGATTGTCGGCCGCAATGGCGTGTTCGGTGGCCGCATGATCGAAAACGTCGAACGCGCAGGCGGCACCGCCATCGTGGTGGAAGCCGAATGGGGCGAGCCGCTTGACCCGAACATGATCGACGACGCATTCAAGAAAAATCCCGGCACCAAGGTGCTGGCCTTCGTTCACGCCGAAACCTCGACCGGATGCCAGTCGGACGCGAAGACGCTCGCGGCCATCGCGCATAAACATAACGCCGTCAGCATCGTCGACGCCGTCACCTCGCTCGGCGGCACGCCGGTGCTGGTCGATGCATGGGGAATCGATGCCATCTACTCGGCCTCGCAGAAATGCATTTCCTGCACGCCGGGCTTGTCGCCGGTGT
>JANLQC010000377.1:0-6468 GCA_031367575.1 Betaproteobacteria bacterium
CGCCGCCATTCGGCAACGTCCCACGGATAGTGCCCAACTTCAACCGGCGGCAAATCCGGCGCGGCGGATTCCGGCGAGGGCGCGATCTTTCGCGCTGCAATCCAGCCAAGAATCTTGTCGGAAAGTTCCGGTACCAGCGTCATCTTGGTTGGCCATGCGACCAGACCATTTCCACACGGCAGAACATAAGCACCGGCAGGAAGTCTTGCGTCTTCATCGAATGGCTCGGCGCGATCAATGGCATAAGTCGCCCAACGTTTTTGATCCCAATTGACGCTTGGAAAAATTGCCGCCATTTCTTTTTTTGCGAACGCCAATGCGTCCGCCTCGGATAATCCCGCGCTGACTTCGGCGATGTTGCCGCCGAGGTACCAAACGTATTCGCCCCCACCGATGGGATGGCTGGTGACGGTGACGCGCGGTTTGATTCCGCCCGATGTGCCGTGACCAAACAGCGATTGCGTCAGCGGCTTCACCATGATTTGCCGCAGGGGGCGGCGCTGGGTTTTCCGGCCCGCCACATTCAACATTGTGAGTGCCGTTTCATTTCCGGCACCGGCAGCAAAAATAATTGCCGACGCTTGAAGCGCGATTCCTGACACCATGACCCGACCATCAGGCAAAAATGCCGAAGGCGTGCCACCAAAAATCCGCCCTTGAAGATTTTCCGCAAGCGCTGCCACCAACGATTTGCTGTCGAGCACTTTTTCCTGCATTTCATAGACCGGCTCGCGCGGCAATAGGTCGGGAATTTGCGCCGGGGCGAGTTTTTTCGACGGGCGGTTTGCGGTATTCACCGCCGCATGCACCATCGCCACCGAGACCAGGGAGGCGGCTGGAAACATCAACTGCGTGTGGCTCAAAAATTTGACGCCGGATAAATCGACATCGCCTTTGCCCTCAAAACACGCATCCCAGCGCGCCGGCATGTCGGTCATCGATTGCGAGTGGCCGGTGATGGCACCCCCAAGCCCGTATTTTTGTCCGCCGTGAATCATCCCCTGCGAGGCCAAGGTCTGCGCGCCGCCCAAGGTGTCTTTTTCAATCAGGATCAGGTTGTAGCCGGCGCGGCGCAAGCGGCTCGCGCTATAGAGCCCCGCGATGCCGCCGCCGAATACGATGATGTCGTAACTGAGAGTCATGCTACTTATTATTGCATTCCCGCTAAACTTCCTCCCACCTCCATCGACTGAGAACATCATGCCCGACCGAAAATTTGGCTTTGAAACGCTGGCCCTGCACGCCGGGCAGATTCCCGATGCCGCCACCGGCGCGCGCGCGTTGCCGATATATCAAACCACATCATTCGTTTTTGATAGCGCCGATCACGCTGCCGCGCTGTTCAATTTGCAAACTTTCGGCAATGTTTACACACGCCTGTCGAACCCGACCACCGCCGCGTTTGAAGAGCGTTGCGCCGCACTCGAAGGCGGTCGTGCGGCGGTCGCCACCGCGAGCGGGCAGGCGGCGGAAATGGTGGCGCTGTTGAACATTGTTGAAGCGGGTGACCATATCGTGTCTTCGTCGAAACTCTACGGCGGCACCCACACCATGTTCAACGTGAATTTCAGGAAGCTCGGTATCGATGCCACGCTGGTCGATCCGGATGATCCGGAAAATTTTCGCCGCGCATTGAAACCGAATACGAAAGTGATTTTTTCCGAAACGCTGGGAAATCCTGCGATCAACATGGTCGATCTGGAGGCGGTCGGAAAGATTGCGCGCGACGCCGGTGTGCCGTTCGTGGTTGATAACACCGCCGCTTCGCCCTACCTCTGCCAACCACTGCAACACGGTGCCGATATCGTCGTTCATTCCGCCACCAAGTTCATGGGCGGGCATGGCACCACGATGGGCGGCGTGGTGGTCGAGGGTGGAAAATTTCCCTGGGGCAACGGCAAATTTCCCGGTATGACCGAACCTTCACAGGGTTATCACGGCGTGCGTTTTTTTGAGACCTTCGGCGATTTTGCCTATACCATGAAAGCGCGCATGGAAGTGCTGCGCGTGTTCGGCCCGACCTTGTCGCCATTCAACGCGTGGCAGTTGTTGCAGGGCATTGAAACGCTGCCGGTGCGGATGGATCGGCATTGCGCGAACACGATGGCGGTCGCGCAATTTCTGGAATCGCACCCGAAGGTGGCGTGGGTGAATTATCCGGGGCTGCCGTCGAACCGCTATCACGCGTTGGTGCAACGCTATATGCCGAAGGGGGCGGGTGCGCTGCTTTCGTTCGGTATCAATGGCGGCTCAATTTCCAGCTTTGATGCGGGCGTAAAATTCATCGAAGGCCTGCAGTTCATTTCGCACCTGGCCAATATCGGCGATGCCAAATCGCTGGTGATTCATCCGGCATCCACCACCCACCGGCAACTGTCGGAACAAGATCAAATCAACGCCGGCGTGCCACCGGATATGGTGCGGCTGTCGATCGGGTTGGAAACGATTGACGATATTATTTGGGATATCGAGCAGGCGCTGGCAGTGGCAAGTTAAACGCGAATTAAGCGGGATAGATGGCGCCAAGAACGGCGGGGTGTTTTGCGCCGGTGGTGGCGGTCATGTCTATCGGTTTTCTTTCAATCGCCTGTTTGGCCAACCACGCGAACGCCAACGCCTCCACCTGTTGCGCGGGCACGCCATGCGCGTCGGTTTTTTCCAATGTGGTAGTGGGGAGTTGACTGGCGATCGATCGCATCAGCGTTGCATTGTTCGCGCCGCCACCGCATACCAGTACCCGCGTCGCACGCGCTGCGTAGCGGGTAATGTGATCGGTGATGCACCACGCGGTCAAAGCCAATAGTGTCGCTTGCACGTCGGCCGGTTTTTCGTCGCCGGCAATTTTTTCTGTGAGCCAATCCGGATGAAATAAATCGCGTCCGGTGCTTTTTGGTGGCGGCAGTTGAAAATATTGTTCACCCTGCAATCGCCCAAAAAGCCGCGCCAGTGCTTGACCTTGGGCGGCCCATGTGCCGTTGTGGTCAAAGGGTTTTTGTTGGTGTTTTGCGATCCATGCATCCATCAGGCAATTGCCGGGGCCGCAATCAAAGCCCCGCACTGGTTTGCCCGGTTCGAGAATCGTCAGGTTGCTGATGCCACCGATATTGACGATGACGCGCGTTTCCTTGTCGCTGCGAAATAGGCCATCGTGAAATGCCGGTGTCAATGGTGCACCTTGACCGCCCGCCGCAATGTCGCGCGAACGGAAATCGGCGACCACGATACAGCTGGTGAGTTCTGCCAACAACGCGGGATTATTTAGCTGTACGGTGTAATCGAGCTCGGGCCGGTGGCGCACTGTTTGACCGTGACAACCGATGGCGGCAATGAGCGCGCGATCAATGGCAGCGGCGCGAATGACTTTATTTGTAACGTCGGCATAGATCGCCGCGAGCCGATTGGCGGCGAGGGCGCTGCGCTCAATTTCGTTTTCACCTGCTGTGTTGAGTGCCAGCAATTCCGCGCGCAAATCGGGCGGATAGGGCGCGTTCGCGAAGGAAATTACGCTTGGTTGAGGGCCGGAAAAATCAGCAAGAACCGCATCGGCACCATCGAGGGAAGTGCCGGACATGATGCCGATGAAAAGTGGCGCGTTATTCAAACCGACCGGAATGGGTCTCGCGCAGCAGGGCCAGTTTCTCGCCCTGGGTAGCCGCACTCGCCTTGAACGCGGCAAGATGTTTTTGCGCAAGCGGCTCAGCTTTCGGCAATGCGACGCGCAACGGATCCTGATGGACGCCGGAGACCTTGAATTCGTAATGCAAGTGCGGCCCGGTGGCCCAGCCGGTTGCGCCGACGTAGCCGATGGTTTGCCCCTGACTCACGCGTGTGCCGCGCCGTACACCCGGGGCAAAGCCGGATAAATGGCCATACAAAGTGGTGACACCGCCCGGATGACGAATCTCTATCATGTTGCCGTAGCCGCCTTTGACACCGGCGTGCTCGACCGAGCCGTCTGCCGTGGCCCAAATCAGTGTGCCGCGCGGCGCGGCGAAATCGACACCGGTATGTTGACGCCAGTTTTTCAACAGCGGGTGGAAGCGGCCACCGAACCCGGATGACACCCGCGAAAATGCAAGTGCGGACCGCAGGAACGATTTCGCGCGATTCTGTCCATCGGCCGAGTAGTAGCTTTCGCCGCCCTCGGGATCGGTGAATTGATAGGCGGCAAAGGTCTTGCCGCGATTGGTGAATTCTGCCGACATCACTCGTCCGGGGCGCAAATATTCGCCCTCGTGATAGAGCATTTCGTAGATCACGGTAAAGCGATCACCTTTACGCAAATCGATATGGAAATCAATGTCAGTCGAAAAAATGCGCGCAATCTGATTGGCGACGGCATCAGGAATCCCGGCCTCGTCGGTGGCACCATAAAGCGAGGAGCGGATGGTGCCGGATTTGTAGACGTGGCGAACGGTCGGGTTTATTTTCAATTCCTGCGCGGAAAACGTTTCACCCTGCCGCGTTACTTTCAGATATTGATCGCTGCTGTGTAAATAGGCGAATGACAACAATTCACCGTCGGCATCGGTCACCGCTTGCACGGTACGGCCGGGGCGCAATTGGAAAATGCTGCGTGCGGATTTCTCGGTGCGCAAAAAATTGAATGCCGCCTGATCATCGACGCCCAATTTTTGCAGCAGGAAGGCAACGGTATCACCGCGCTGTACGCGTTCGCTAGAGCGGAAAGTGGCTTCTGCATCGTTTGACGGTGCCATGTTTTCGACCGGTGCCAGCGAAATGGACTCAATAATTTCGCGGCGCTCGATATGATCAAGCTGGCTGTCCGACGAGACGCCAAACGCGGTCAACACACCGAAAATGGGCAGGGCAAATAGCACCAGCACGGCGACCAGCGTGCGCTTGCCGGCGACACCGCGCGCGAAATCCCATACGCTTCGAGCGTGTTTTTGCGCTAAGATTTTAAGTTCCGCGAGTGTCATGCAATCCTGAGGTTTCTGTCGATCTTGTGTCTGCAAGGCTTTGAAGAATAACAGAAAATCCATTGTAGCGTCACGGCGCTCAACCCATGAAACCGAGAATATGAACGTAACAAAAGATATTGATACGGCGTTGGCCATCATTAAGCGTGGCGCGGATGAGTTGATCCAGGACGCCGATATGCGCAAGAAATTGGAAAGCGGGCGGAAACTGCGCATCAAGTTGGGTCTGGATCCGACCGCGCCGGATTTGCATTTGGGGCATACGGTCGTGTTGAACAAATTGCGGCAGTTTCAGGATCTGGGACACACGGTTATTTTTTTGATCGGCGATTTCACCTCGATGATCGGCGATCCCAGTGGCCGCAATTCGACACGGCCACCGCTGACGCGCGAGCAAATCGAGGCGAATGCGCACACCTACTTCAAGCAAGCAAGTTTGGTATTGAACGCCGAACAGACCGAGATTCGCTACAACTCGGAATGGTGTGACCCGCTGGGTGCGCGCGGGATGATTCAATTGGCGTCGCGCTGGACCGTCGCGCGCATGCTCGAGCGTGACGACTTTACCAAAAGATTTCAGGGAAACATTCCAATATCCATACACGAATTTTTGTATCCGTTGATGCAAGGCTACGATTCGGTTGCGTTGAAGTCTGACGTGGAATTGGGCGGCACTGATCAGAAATTCAATTTGTTGGTCGGGCGCGAATTGCAAAAACAATATGGGCAGGAACCGCAATGCATTTTGACCATGCCGTTGCTCGAAGGACTCGATGGCGTGGAAAAGATGTCGAAGTCAAAAAGCAATTACGTCGGCATTACCGATACGCCCAGTGAAATGTTTGGCAAGCTCATGTCGATCTCGGACGAGATGATGTGGAGATACATTGAGCTGTTGTCGTTTCAGCCGCTCGATGTCGTCGCGGGGTGGAAAAAAGAAGTCGGGGGTGGGCGCAATCCACGTGACATCAAAGTGGGGTTTGCGCAGGAAATCGTCACACGCTTTCATTCGCGGGCGGCGGCCGATGCCGCGTTAATCGATTTCGAGTCACGCCATCACGGCGGTATTCCGGACGATATGCCGGAAATTAGTTTGCCAACGGTGGGCGGCAGCTTGGGGATTGCACCCATTCTCAAGCTGTCTGGACTTTTGTCCAGCAACGCCGAAGCCAATCGCATGATTGATGGCGGCGGGGTCAAATTGGATGGCGAAAAGGTTGCTGACAAAGCACTCACTATCGCGAGGGGCAAGACTATTGTGGTGCAGGTGGGAAAGCGCAAGTTCGTGCGCGTCACGCTGAAATAGTTTTTACGCGCTGGTTTGAAGATATTTGGCAAAAAGGCTTGACCATATTTTCCGAAGGCGGCATAATGCGAATCCTCCCAAAAACGTGCAAGCAATTAAACAAGTGCGAGAACGGGGTGAGACAGCAGCATTGCTCTTTAAAAATTTGACAATCGATAAAGGTGGGCACGGGATGTGGAGGTGCCCTGGATTGACGCGTGGATGCCTGTTAAAGGGTGA
>JANLQC010000395.1:0-4228 GCA_031367575.1 Betaproteobacteria bacterium
CCGCTCATTCGGCCGCCATCGCCATTGGCGTCAGCAAATTCGGCGTCGAATACCCGCCCGCGCCCACCATGCAGCGTTTGTGCGTGACGTGATATTCAAATTCGTCGCGGTAGTTTTTCACGAATGCGCGCACCGGCATGGCGGCAGCGTCACCCAGCGCGCAAATGGTGCGGCCCTGAATTTGATCCGCCAGATTCAGCAGCAAATCGAGATCTTGCTGGCGGCCCGATCCATGCTCGATGCGATGAATGATGCGATACAACCAGCCGGTGCCTTCGCGGCACGGCGTGCATTGGCCGCAGGATTCCTCGAAATAAAAATATGCGAGCCGCTCGGCCGCTTTCACCATGCAGGTGGTTTCATCCATCACGATCACCGCGCCGGAGCCCAACATCGATCCGGCCTTGGCGATGGAATCGTAATCCATGTCGGTCTGCATCATCACCTCACCTTTGATGATCGGCATCGACGAGCCGCCGGGAATCACGCCCTTCAATTTCTTGCCGCCGCGCATGCCGCCGGCCATCTCCAACAATTTGGCGAACGGCGTACCAAGCTTGACTTCATAGTTGCCCGGCCGGTTGACGTGGCCGGACACGGAAAACAGTTTGGTACCGCCATTGTTGGGCTTGCCGAGATTCAGGAAAGCCTCGCCCCCTTCGCGGATGATGTACGGCACCGCCGCGAACGTTTCGGTATTGTTGATGGTGGTGGGTTTGCCATACATGCCAAAACTGGCCGGAAACGGCGGCTTGAAACGTGGCTGACCTTTCTTGCCTTCGAGCGACTCCAGCAGCGCGGTTTCCTCGCCACAGATGTAGGCACCGTAGCCATGAAATGCATGCAACTCAAACGAAAATTCGCTCCCAAGTATATTTTTGCCGAGATAGCCGGCGGCGCGCGCTTCGTCGAGTGCCTCTTCAAAGCGATCGTACTCGGCCCAGATTTCGCCGTGAATATAGTTGTAACCGACAGCAATGCCCATCGCGTAGGCGGCAATGATCATGCCTTCGATCAGTACATGCGGGTTGTAGCGCATGATGTCGCGGTCTTTGAACGTGCCCGGTTCGCCTTCGTCGGAATTGCAGACGAGATACTTCGCACCGGGAAACGTGCGTGGCATGAAGCTCCATTTGAGCCCCGTCGGAAAGCCCGCACCGCCGCGGCCGCGCAACGCGGATTTTTTGACTTCGGCGATGACTTCTTCCGGCTTGATGCCGTTCTTCAATATCTTCTTCAGCGCTTCGTAGCCTGCGCGCGACTGGTAATCCTTGAGCCGCCAATTGTCGCCGCTCAAACCGGGCATGATGATGGCGTCGGGGCCGTAATCCAGCATCTTCATTGCTTCAATTCCTCAATCAGTTGATCGAGTTTATCGTTCGACATGAAGCTGCACATGCGCTTGTTGTTGACCGTCAGCACCGGTGCGTCACCGCAGGCACCCATGCATTCACCCTCGACCAGACTGAAATTGCCATCGGCGGTGATTTCCTTCCAATCCACACCGAGTTTATTCTTCAGATACTCGGCCGCATCAACGCCACCCGACAACGCGCACGGCAAATTGGTACAGACCGTGATCTTGGTCTTGCCCATCGGCTTCAGGTTGTACATGTTGTAGAACGTCGCGACTTCATACACGGCAATCGACGGCATGCCGAGGTAGGCCGCAACTTCGTCCATCAAGGAATTGGGCAGCCAGCCATTTGCATCTTGAGCAATCGCGAGTGCGGCCATCACCGCCGACTGTTTTTGATCGGCGGGAAACTTGGTCAGTTCGCGATCAATTCTGCGTTTTGAATCGTCGGATAACATTTTGCCGGTGCTCATCGCGCGTCTACCTGTCAATCTCGCCAAACACGATATCCTGCGTGCCGATAATGGTAACCACGTCGGCAATCATGTGGCCGCGCGACATTTCATCGAGTGCCGCCAGATGCGCGAAACCCGGCGCACGGATTTTCAGGCGATAGGGTTTATTGGCACCGTCCGACATCAGATAAATACCGAACTCGCCTTTCGGATGTTCGACGGCGGCATAGACTTCGCCCGGCGGTACATGAAATCCTTCGGTGAAGAGTTTGAAGTGATGAATCAGCTCTTCCATATTGGCCTTCATGTTTTCGCGCGACGGCGGTGCCACTTTATGGTCGTCGCTGATCACCGGGCCGGGGTTTTTGCGCAGCCAATCGACGCACTGCTTGATGATCTTGTTCGACTCGCGGAACTCCTGTACGCGCACCAGATAGCGGTCGTAGCAATCGCCGTTGGTGCCGATGGGAATGTCGAAGTCCATCCGGTCATAGACTTCATAGGGCTGTTTTTTGCGTAAATCCCAGGCGATGCCGGAGCCGCGCAACATCGGCCCGGTGAATCCCATATTCAGTGCGCGTTCCGGCGAAACAATGCCGATGTTGACGAGGCGCTGCTTCCAGATGCGGTTATCGGTCAGCAACGTTTCATAATCGTCCACATAGCCCGGAAAGCGGCGCGTGAAATCGTCAATGAAATCGAGCAGCGAGCCTTCGCGGTTCTCGTTCATTTTCCTGATTGCGCCGGCATTGTGGTCTTGCATGGCTTGGTATTTCGGCATGCGATCCGGCAAATCGCGGTACACGCCTCCGGGGCGATAGTAGGATGCGTGCAAACGCGCACCCGACACCGCCTCGTAAATATCCATCAGATCCTCGCGTTCGCGGAACGCGTAGAGGAATACCGTCATGGCACCCACGTCCAACGCGTGCGCGCCGATCCACAACAGGTGATTCAGGATGCGCGTGATTTCGTCAAACATCACGCGGATGTATTGCGCCCGCAGCGGCACCTCCACATCCATCAATTTTTCAATCGCCATCACATAGGCGTGTTCGATCACCATCATTGAGACGTAATCGAGACGATCCATGTACGGCACGCTTTGGATATAAGTGCGCGTCTCCGCCAGTTTTTCAGTTGCGCGATGCAGCAATCCGATATGCGGATCGGCGCGCTGCACCACTTCGCCGTCGAGCTCCAGCACCAAGCGCAGCACGCCGTGCGCGGCCGGATGCTGGGGCCCAAAGTTCATCGTGTAGTTCTTGATCTCGTTCATGAACTACTTGCGTCCCGCATAGTTTTCTTCGCGGATCACGCGCGGCACGATTTCGCGCGGCTCGATCGTCACGGGCTGGTAGACCACACGTTTTTTTTCCGGGTCGTAGCGCATTTCCACGTTGCCGGAGATCGGAAAATCCTTGCGAAACGGATGACCGACAAATCCGTAGTCGGTGAGAATTCGCCGCAAATCGGTGTGGCCATTGAAAATAATTCCGTACAGGTCGAAGGCTTCACGCTCGTACCAGTTTGCCGACGACCAGAGCCCGATCATCGAATCAACCATCGGAAAATCATCATCCGCACAGAACGTGCGCACGCGTAGCCGCCAGTTGTGCGTGATCGACAACAATTGATAGACCGCAGCAAAGCGTTTGCCTTCCCACGAATTCGCGTATTCGGCGTAATCGACGCCGCAAATGTCGATCAGTTGGCTGAACGCGAACGCACGGTCAGCGCGCAGCATGGTCATGGTCTCGGTGAGTTTGGCCGCTTCCACCTCGACAATGATCTGGCCTTTGTCTTCGCTCAGCGTTAAAACCCGTTCACCGAGGATGACAGAAAGGCTGGTCTTTAGCTGCTCAAGTTTGATCGACATGAAGGGTGGATTCAGCGCGCAATGGTGTTGGTGCGTTTGATCTTGTTTTGCAACTGGATGATGCCGTAAAGCAGTGCTTCGGCCGTCGGTGGGCAGCCGGGGACGTAAATATCAACCGGCACAATCCGATCACAGCCGCGCACCACCGAATACGAATAGTGGTAATAGCCACCGCCGTTGGCGCATGAACCCATCGAGATCACCCAGCGCGGTTCGGCCATCTGGTCATAGACTTTGCGAAGTGCGGGTGCCATTTTGTTGCAGAGCGTGCCGGCAACGATCATTACATCCGACTGGCGCGGACTGGGGCGAAACACCACGCCAAACCGGTCCAGATCGTAACGCGACGCGCCGGCGTGCATCATTTCAACGGCGCAACAAGCGAGGCCGAACGACATCGGCCACATCGATCCGGTGCGCGCCCAATTGAGCAAGGTGTCAACCTGGGTGGTGACAAATCCCTGCACACCGGGTGGAGATACGATTCCGCCTTCAGGCATGACAGTTACCTTTATCTATTCCCAATCCAGCGCCCCT